>JAKEHD010000094.1 GCA_022615215.1 Blastocatellia bacterium | reverse complement strand
GATCCCGAGCGAGGCCAGGAGGCCGAGATCGGAGGGCGTGAGGCGCCGCCCGGCCGCGAGCGCCGGGTCGCCCGCGCGCAGTATATTGAATGAATACATTTATTGTCGGCGTAGAGAGTTGAATGTATTAGAGAGTATCTGTCCGGGCAAATGAAAAGGGGCCGGTTCAAGGCCCCCAAATGTGCATGGAATGAAATGAAGTTTTAGAAGCCGGACTTGCTATGGGTCTCTGCCCGGAGCAGGCAGGCTCCTTCCCCGACTTTGATCGCCCGTTACAAAGCCACTGCGTTTCCGTCGAGAAATGCGCGCAGCCTGCGCGCTCGTCCCGGATGGCGGAGTTTGGCAAGCGCCTTGGCCTCTATCTGGCGTATTCGTTCGCGTGTCACATTGAAATGCTTTCCGACCTCTTCGAGCGTCCGCTCTTCGCCCGACTGGTCGAGGCCGAACCTCATTTTGATTATCTCCTTCTCGCGCGGAGTCAGCGTCGACAGCACATCTTCGGTCAGTTCTCGAAGATTATTGGTTATAGCAGTCTCGGCCGGGTTGGCCGAGCGGCGATCTTCGATGAAGCTGGCTATGGTCGTCTCTCCGTCATCTCCGATAGGCGTCTCAAGCGAAATGGGTTGCTGCGCGATCTTGAGCGCCTTGCGGACTTTCCAGGCCGGCATGTCGACGCGGCGCGCAAGCTCTTCGTGGGTCGGCTCGCGGCCGAGTTCCTGCACCATCAATCGCTGGGTCCGCAATATCTTGTTTATGACCTCGACCATGTGAACAGGGACGCGGATCGTCCGGCCCTGATCGGCGATTGCGCGGGTCACGGCCTGGCGTATCCACCAGGTCGCGTAAGTCGAGAACTTGTATCCGCGCCGCCAGTCGAATTTCTCAACCGCGCGCATAAGCCCTATATTGCCTTCCTGGATCAGGTCGAGGAAGTGCAACCCGCGATTGATGTAGTTTTTGGCAATCGAGATGACCAGCCTGAGATTCGCCTCGATCATCTCGCGCTTGGCCTGTTCGACTTCGGCCTCTGCCGCCATTATGGTCTGGACCGTGCGTTTTATTTCTATGGCCGGTTTCGCGTAGCGCCGCTCCATATCTCGAATGACCTTGCGGGCCGCTCTCTGCTGGCGCTTGAGTTCCGTAACGTCCTTCTTGCGCCTGGATTCCAAAGCGCGCTCGATGCGGCTCAATTCGGCTTCAGCATCCTGTATCTGCTTGACCGCCTCTTCTATCGCTTTGATAAAACGCCGCCGCGTGTCGTTGCTGAAGGTAAACCCCCTGACTCGCTTCGAATTTTCGATAAGCTCGCGCGCATACTGCCGACGAAGTTTTTTGAGCTTCTTGGAAGTTTTAGGCTCTTTCTCTATCTTGTTGGAAAGCGCGATGAGTTTATCATGGGTTTTGATTATTTCTTGAAATTCGGCCAGAACCCGCTGGCGAATCTCCTCGCGCTGCTCTTCGAGAGCTTCTTCGGCGTCCGGGTCGGTCGATATATCTACTATATCCTGAGGGTTGGTTTTTCCCTCAGCGAGTTTGGCGGTAAGGCCTCTTATCGCCTCAGTGGTTATGAAAGAACGGGAGATCGCTTTGGAAATGCGTTTGTTGCCCCGCTCGATTCGTTTGGCTATGCGAATCTCGTCCTCGCGAGTCAACAACGGCACAGAACTCATCTCGCGAAGATAAAGCCGCATAGGATCCAGGGATTCATCCTTTCCCGGCTCAAGATCGACGTCAACATCGTCGACCGTGTCGTCGGCAACTTCGGGACTCTCCTCTTCTTCTATATCCACGCTTTCCCAAAGGTCATCGCTCGTGTCTTCGTCTATTTCCGCCACGATACGCTCGATTCCCTTCGCCGGGCCAAAGTCCTCCTGGCTCTCATCGTGGGTGACCATAAGCATGTCTTTGTCCATTCTGACCTTCATTTCCGACCTTTGCGCAAGGATTTCTCTCTTACTCGCCCAATATTAATAGAACTAAAAAGCGCCCCTTTTCTCTTCAGCGGCGCTTTGAATTTTCATCAATCTGAAATATTGATTGACATCCTGCAATGCATTACATAATATGTCATATCAAAAATACATAATACACTATATTTCGATAAGTTACTAGATGCAAGTGCAAGGAAAAAGGGATGTCTACGACTGAAAAGTTAAATTCCAGAGAATGTGATATTTACGAGCAACTCACGGCAGCGCGCAGCTATCTTCGCACGATAGACGATTTTTACGCAAGGGCGGCGGCGGCCCATAATACGACCTTCGAGCACTATCAGGTTCTTCTTGCGGTCCATTGTCTGGAAGCGGCCGAATTGCCGCTCAGGGTATTGGCCGAGCACCTGGTCCGGGACCGGACGGCCACGGGACAATTGTGCAAACGAATGCAACAGCTAGGGTTACTCGATCTCACTTATGAAGCGAACTCTCACAGACCGCAGTTGCTCGTATCGCTCAGCGGGCGCGGAAAAGAAGTATTGAAGGCCATAACGGAAGATGGACTCAGGGACCGCAATAAGTATTTGAACTCTTTGACGCCCGATAAACGCCATTATCTGGCCGAAGCCGTGCGATTTTCCTGGCTCGACGGCCTTGAGCAGGATATTGATTCTTCCCAACAGCAGCCCCACACACACCAGCAGTCGAATTTAGTTGGAAGGTAGAGAACCGCTTTGCGAATCTATGAAATCAACGCTCGCGTACATTGTCAGAGCTTCGATTCCGTCACAGACGCGGAGTTAAAAGAACTGTCCCGCCTCGGTTTCGATACAGTGTGGTTGATGGGAGTATGGCGCATCAGCGAAGGGGCAAGGCGGATTTCGAAAATCGTCGCCGAAGATTTCGAAGGCTCGCCCTATGCCGTCCCCGTCTACAAGATAAATCGCTCGCTGGGCGGTAAGAGCAGATTTCTCGCTTTCGTAGACCGCGCTCACGCAGCGGGGCTTTCCGTCATAGTAGATTTCGTCTCAAACCACATGGCGATAGATTCGCCCTGGATCGAAGAGCAGCCCGATTTTTTCATTCGCAGCAACTCGCGCGCGCGCGCGCAAGCGACGGGCGAATACTTTTTGCATCCCTCAGGCGAAGTGGTCGCCTTCGGGCGAGACCCTTATTTCCCTCCCTGGCACGACACCGCGCAATTGGATTACACAAACGAGAAACTGAGATCGCGCATGATAGAAGTGCTCAAGAAGATCGGCCGTATCGCAGACGGGGTAAGATGCGATATGGCTATGCTCGTGCTCAGGGATTACGTCCGTCGGCAGTGGTATGCTTATGTGCCCGACTCCTGGTTCGACCGGAAGATGCCGGGAGAATTCTGGGACCAGGCCATCAGCGAGGTGAAAGCCATAAGGCAGGATTTTACCTTTATCGCCGAGGCTTACTGGGACAAGGAAGAGCAGATGGCCGATCTCGGGTTCGATTTCACCTATGAGAAAAAGCTTTACGACGCTCTCGTCGGCCGCAACGCCCAACAGGTGAACGAACGCCTCGCAAGGGACACGTCCGCTTTGCGAAGCTCGCTTTATTTCATTGAAAACCATGACGAACCCAGAGCCGCATCCGTCTTCAATCGAAAAGGGAACCTTGCGGCGGCGGCCCTTATACTCTCTCTGCCCGGCACAAGCTTGATTCACGAAGGCCAGATGGAAGGCAAACACGAGCGATTGCCCGTTCAGCGAATCAAGCCGCTCACGGAAGAGCCCGATGACACAGAACTCGCCGTCGGCTACAAACGAATACTCGAAGTCACCTCCGATGCGGTATTCAGGGAAGGGGATTTCGCGCTGTTTGACAGCCGCGTATACGGAGCGGTCTCTTTTATGAGGTCGAGCGAGCGCCGCGTGATCGCTTATCTCGGACAGATTTCAGATGCGTGGCACAAATTCAACGCAGCGCCCTTCGACATATCCCCGCTCGCCCGCAGGCTCAACGTCACGGGCCATCTGCGAGTGACGAACCTTATAACATCGCAATCGCTTCTCATTGAAGAAGACGGCGAGGCTTTTCGGGTCGCGCCAAATCGATTAGGCGTCGATGAAGAGACTGAGTTCTGCATAATCGAAGCCTCGGCCGGTTGATTTACGACGGGAAGTAAAAAGGCAAAAATGAAGAGGAGCGTTTTTGCCTTTTTACTTTTTCCTTTTGCCTCTCTTTTGCTGGGGCGCGGTTTCGGGTTATGCTTTCTCTCTGGTCGCGGCGGACCATAGGCCCGCCCCTTGATTCCAATAAAACAAGGAGCACATTGCATGAAGACTCGCTTTCCAAACGCTTGCATCGCCTCTCGAATCGTGCGCACGATCGCGATCGTCGCGGTGATGGCTGCCGCCTTCGCGGTGCCGACTTTTATCAATCCTACAGCCGCAGAAGACGGCCTGCTCGCCAATCAGCCAAAATCCGAGTACCGCGCGCGGAGGCAGAAATTGATGGAGCAGATAAAAAACGGCATAGTCGTACTTGTCGGCGCGCGCGAAGAAGACCTCGGCGAGGTGGGCCGCTTCCGCCAGAAGAACGACATAATGTACCTCACGGGCATGGAGACGCCCGCAGCATATTTCATGCTCATCCCTCCGGGTCTTCTGCCCGACAAAGCGGCAAAAGAAATCATCTTCATCCCGCCGCGCAATCCCAGGCGCGAGCGATGGACCGGCATACAGATCGGTCCCGGTCAGGAAGGCCAGCAGAAATTCGGCATTCAGGAGGCCGCCAGTTCCGCAGATTTTTACAAGCGGCTGTTCGAAATTTTGAACTCCTCCCCCTTCAAATCCGAAGATTCGGCCGCGCGGGCCAGGCTCTACACTATAGTGCCCGGAGGCTCTAACGCGACCACTCTTCGCGAAAGTCTGTTCGTCGAGCGCATACGCAAAGAAGCGCCGCACGTGCAGATAGAGGATGTATCGCCTCTGTTGGGCGAACTGCGCAAGACGAAATCTGCGGCTGAAATCGCGCTCCTTCAAAAAGCCATAGACATAACCGGCGAGGCGCAGCGCGACGTGGCCAGGACCATCAAGCCCGGTGCCTACGAATACGAAGTGCAGGCCGCGCTCGAATACGCATTCGCTCGCAACGGGGCCGAGCGGCCTGGCTTCCCATCGATAGTGGGGTCGGGTTTCTACTCGACCATTCTGCATTACAACGAGAACCGCAAACGCATAGAGGCGGGAGACCTGATAGTCGTCGACATAGGGGCCGAGTACAGCTACTACACCGCAGACATAACGCGCACCTATCCAGCATCGGGCAAATTCACTCCCCGCCAGCGCGAGATTTATCAACTCGTTCTCGACGCCCAGCGCGCCTGTGAAAAGGCTTTCAAGCCGGGCGAAAGCACTATGGCGCAACTGACTCAGGTGGCGAGGAAAGTTATGCAGGACAGCCCGCTTCGAGACCGTGCAGGCAATACGCTCGACAGGTACTTCATTCACGGCCTCGGCCACTGGCTCGGCATGGACGTGCATGATGTGGGCAACTATGCACCTCCTCTTCCCCCGAATTCGGTCATCACAATCGAGCCGGGCATATACATTCCAGAAGAGAAACTCGGCGTGAGGATAGAAGACGATTACCTCGTGACCGATAAGGGTCTCGTCAAGATGAGCGGAAAAATACCTTCCGACCCGGATGAAATCGAACGACTGATGTCTTCGGGGATGCAGGCCAAACCCGCTTCTTCTTCCTCTTCAAAGAGAAGCAGTGATCGCTAACCCGGCGAAGACCGTCGTAAGACGTGGCAAGTCATAATTGCCATATCACCGGCTCGGAGGAAGTTGGAATGAAATACCGAGTATTGATCGAGCAAGATGAAGATGGAGTCTATATTGCCGAAGTGCCTTCACTGCCCGGTTGCA
The DNA here is from genome assembly GCA_022615215.1 of Blastocatellia bacterium. Taxonomy (GTDB): domain Bacteria; phylum Acidobacteriota; class Blastocatellia; order UBA7656; family UBA7656; genus JAKEHD01. The sequence goes on along the minus strand of JAKEHD010000094.1, from coordinate 361 downwards.
TTTCTCAAGGGCAAACTCGCCGAGAGGCTCTAGACAACATCAAAGAGGCGATTGCAGCATACCTGGAGAGCCTGGAAGCTCATAATGAACCGGTTCCGCCCCCGATCTCCGAAGAGATTGTCGAGGTGTCAGTGTGAGTGAGTTACCGCGAGTTTCGGGACGCGAAGTAGCAGGGCGCTAAAGATCGGCTACGAACAGGATCGCCGGCGAGGTAGCCATATCGTACTCAGGCAAACGGCATCCCCACACAGGCGGGTGACTGTGAAGTCTTCTCAAAATTCATAAGCGATACAATATCTTGTCTCTATGGGTACAAGCGATCCCAATATATTGGGCCTCATCGGAGTTTTGAGAAGACTTC
>JAKEHD010000595.1 GCA_022615215.1 Blastocatellia bacterium | reverse complement strand
GAAGAGGATATGAGGAAACGGATAGGAGAGGAAGGGCAGAGGCGTGTGAGAGAGATGTTCAATGTTGAGAGGATGGTTGATCGCACCTTGCTTGTCTATCGTGAGGTAGCCGCCTCCTCAAGGAAACAGAACGCGAGCGCGATCTTCTGAACGATGGCTCATAGACTGTTTGGATTATCAGCCGTCGAAGAGCGATATGATGGACATTTCAAAACAGATTGAGAGCCTCTCTCCGAAAAGGAGGGCTTTGTTTGAGATGCTCGCCAAAAAAAGGGCCGGAGGAGCCGTGCCAGAGCAGGAGATTTCCCGGCGCGAGCCATCCGAATCTTGCCTTCTGTCATTTTCTCAGCAACGGTTCTGGTTCCTCGATCAGATGGATCCAGGCAGCGCCTCCTACAATATACATTTTCCAGTGCACCTTGCCGGATCGTTGAATGTTACCGCTCTGGAGGCGAGTTTGAACGAAATAGTTCGGCGGCACGAGATACTTCGCACAAGTTATCACGCAACTGATGGGCGGCCCTTACAAACAGTTTTGCCGATGCGGCGGCTCTCTCTCTTGAGCCTCGATCTAGGCGGGCTTCCGGAATCTGAGCGGTGGCCTCACATTCATCGCCTCGTGCGAGAGCAATCTCGCGAACCCTTCGATCTTGCTAAGGGCCAGGTATTCAGAGTGACTCTCCTTCGAAACAGCGACCAGGAACACGTAATCCTGCTCGTCATGCACCACATAGTCTTTGATGGCTGGTCATCGGGTGTATTTATGCGCGAGCTGTCGCAGTTGTACGAAGCCTTTTCAAATGATAAGCCTTCGCCGCTTCCCGAACTTCCCATCCAGTATGCCGATTATGCTGTCTGGCAGAGAAAGCGGCTTCAAGGAAAAATGCTCGATGGGCTTCTCTCATATTGGAAGGGGCAGCTTGAGAACAAACTCGATACCCTTGAATTGCCGGTCGATAGGGAACCGCCCGCGATTCAAACCGGGCGCGGCGCCTATAAGCCTTTTCTAATATTGCCCGATACCACGAAGTCGCTGAAGGAGTTGAGCCGTCGGCAGGAAATCACTCCGTTCATGGCGCTTCTGGCGGCCTTTCAAACGCTCCTCTATCGCTACAATGGCCAGAACCACATAGCTGTCGGATCACCTGTGGCTAATCGTGACCGCACCGAGACGGGCCAGCTTATAGGGTGCTTCATAAACACTATACTGCTCTGCACAGACATGTCGGGCAATCCGACCTTCGAAGAATTGCTGGCAAGGGTTCGCGATGTCACTCTTGGAGCCTTCATACATCAAGAGCTTCCTTTCGAGATACTTGTCGACGCGCTGCAACCCGAACGCCAGATGAACTACACTCCTCTGTTTCGAGTGTGGTTCGTGCTTCAGAATTCTCTCGGGCAACCTTTCGAGTTGGGCGATCTTACGATGAGCCACGTATGGATGGATGAGGGGGCTACGCAGTTCGATCTGGTACTCTCGCTCGTTGATGCCCATACGCATATCGAAGGCTGCTGGCACTACAACCTGGACATCTTCGATGCGAGCACCCTGGATGAAATTCAAGAGCACTTCTCAATCCTTCTGAAGGCGGTCATTGCAAAGCCGGGAATAAGGCTCCTGGATATTCCGCTCGCAGACGACCACCAACCGAGCTTAGGCGAGGCTGTTTCCGGTCAGGAGACCCCCTCGGAAGAAGAATTCACCCTTTAAGCTATCATTTGACTGAACGCAGTCCTGCCTGCGCCAAAAGACCGGAAGAGGGAACCGATATGGCATTTGAGCCTTTATATAGACTGAGCGACGCTACAGTCGTCGAACCGCTCGTTGATAAATGGTCGGCCTGGTCGCACCTGATGTCGCCCATCCCAAGCAGCCTGCATCTTATTAACTATCAGATCAAGCTTCTTCAATCCTATTTGAATGGCCCCAGATCGCACGTCGAAACCTGCAAGGACGCGAAGCTCCGTAGCGGGCCTTTTGTGGATATTCCCGAACAGAGGGCAGGTGAAATTGAGAGATTGCTTGCGGAGACGCTCGATAGATTCTCCGAGAATATAAAGCTGGCTAAGACGGTGACGGACTTTCACAACAAACTGGTCAGGGAAGCCAGAGGACAGAGCCTTACTCCGCTATATAAGATCATCCCCGATGCGCTGCGCGGGTATGCTGAATTGGTCTACGATTATTACAACCGTCCGACTGCGCGATTCTTCGAAAGCCTGCTTTATGAAAGCCCTTATTACAGGCCCGATGCGCAATCTCTGAATATCTTTCGCCAGAGAAGCGATGGCTCACGGCCTTTCTTCATGAGTACGCCCAGGCTTCATCAGGGCGATCAGATCAACTGGAGCGTGCCCTTTGAAAGCAAACAGATTGATGAATTGTTTCAGACCAGCCTGAAGCCGCAACCCTTGGAATACATAAGGGAAATTCTTGAGCTTGATGCGGGCCGTGAAGATCAGCTGCTCGATATGTTTTCGAGCCAGGAAGTCCCTGCTCGCGAAGAATGGAATTCATCCGCGATTCGCCTGCGCTATTTCGGGCACGCCTGCCTTTTGATCGAATGTGAGGGGGTGTCGGTTTTGACCGATCCTTACATCGCCACGAGACCTGATGAAGAAGGGATCGACAGATACACTTACTCGGATTTGCCGGCAAAGATAGATTATGTGATCGTCACGCACAATCACCACGACCACTTTTGTATGGAGCCATTGCTTCGGCTCCGCCATAGGATCGGCTCTCTTGTGGTTCCGAGAGCTTCGGGATTGCTTTACGGGGATCTCTCGCTCAAGTTGCTGGCGAAGAAGATAGGATTCAAAAACGTCATCGAAGTCGATGCGCTGGAGACGATTCCTCTGCCCATAGGCGAAATTGTGGCTGTTCCGTTCATGGGCGAGCATGCCGATTTGGCTCATAGCAAGACCGCCTATATCGTGCGGTTAGGAAAAAAGAGCTTTCTTTTTGCGGCCGATTCCGATTGCCTCGACAAGCGATTGTACGAGCATATTCGCCGAATAATCGGGCCCGTAGAGATATTGTTCATAGGGATGGAATGTGTGGGAGCGCCACTCTCCTGGAGTTGCGGGCCATTTCTTCCCTACAAGCCGGATTTCAATCAGGAGCAGACAAGACGCTACAAGGGATGTGATTCGTCGAGGGCCTTGGAGATTATCGAAGCCCTGGGGGTCAGAGAGCTTTTCATTTACGCCATGGGATTAGAACCCTGGCTCGAATATCTCCTGGGCCTCGCGCTGGACGAAGATTCCGAGCAACTCAAACAGGCAAGCGCCCTCTTGAGCAGAGCCAGAGAGAAGGGGATGACTACGGCAAAGCTTCTTTGCGGAATGGACCAGATGCATTACAACGGCGCTCTCTGACAGGGGATTTCCGCTGACGGCCCATGCTTGAGTTGGCCCGACAGAGGCTCGCTTCTATACGGCGGATACGCGGTTCAATAGCCTCCTCCTCTAGGAGCTTTACTACAGGAAGAGCAGATCATGGCCAGAACTTCACGTATTAAAATCATCGACAGCTTGCTGCTTGAAGAGCGCGATTACTGGCTGAACAGGCTGTCGGGCAGGTGTGAACCATCAGGTATTGGATTGGATTATCCCCGTCCTCAAGATCATGAGCGCGCACCTGGCGAGATCGAAATCCGAATACCCGATGAACTGTATCAGAAGCTCCTCAAGGTGACGACAAACTCGCCCTTCCTTATTTACACAGCGTTGATGACAGCTTTGAAAGTGTGTCTTTACAAGTATACGGGCAGCAGCGCCATCATCGTTGGAAGCCCTTCGCGCCGCAAGGAGGGCGCGGCGAGTAATGCTCTGGCCATCCTGAGCGAGATCGATGCGCGGGCTTCGTTCCACCATTGCCTCACCATTGAAAGGAAGGTTATATCCGAAGCATACAGCAGGCAGGACTATCCTTACGACCGCCTGCTCAAAGACCTCAAGCTTTCCGGGAGTGTCAATAAATGCCTGCTCTTCGACATAGCTCTATCGCTATCGGATCTTCACAATGATCTGCCGGAAGTAAAAAATGACATAACGCTACGGTTCACGATTGCCGACGACTCGATTCAAGGGGCGGCCTGCTTCGACAGCAACCTCTTTCGGTTCGACAGGATTGAACGGTTTGCGGGCCATCTCGTTACCGCTTTGAGGCGCGGCCTGCAAAACCCTGATCTTCCGATTTGTGACCTGGATATAATGACCGCAGAGGAGCGTCATGAAATGCTCGTCGGGTGGAACGATACTGAACGGGATTTCCCTTCGACGCGATGCATTCATGAATTATTCGAAGACCAGGCGGACAGGACTCCCGATTCTATCGCTCTGGCGAGCTATGATACTGAAATGACCTATGAGGAGTTGGACCGCAGAGCCAACCGGCTTGCTCATTACCTGAGAGGGAGAGATGCAGGGCCTGAAACATTGATCGGAATCTTCCTGGAGCGTTCGGTCGAAATGATCGTCAGTCTCCTGGGCATACTGAAATCAGGTGCAGCCTTTGTTCCTATCGATCCTTCGTATCCGCCCGATAGGGTAGCCTTCATGCTAGAGGATTCGAACCTGTCGATCCTGATCACCCGGCAGGAGTTGAGTGAAAAGCTTCCGACTTGTTATGCCGCAGTCGTCTGCCTCGATAGCGAGCGCGAAGAGATTGATCGAGAAAGCCTCGAGCGGCCAAGCTCAGGCGTCACGCCCGAAAACCTCGCTTACGTGATCTATACTTCCGGCTCGACCGGCCAGCCCAAAGGCGTTCTGCTTCAACAAGGAGGGGTCTGTAATCTGGCCGCCGCGCAGGTCGAAGCCTTCGGCGTGCGCGCGGCTGATCGAGTCTTGCAATTCGCCTCCCTCAGCTTCGATGCATCGGTGTCGGAGATCTTTATGGCTCTGACCTCCGGGGCGACGATCTGTCTGGGAAGCAAAGAGACCCTTGCAGGAGCCCCCTTGCTCGAGCTTTTGCGCGGTCAGGCGATAAGCGTGGTCACGCTGCCGCCGGGAGTCCTGGCGGCTCTCCCTTTTGAAGATATTCCCGCGCTTGAGACACTGATCGCCGCCGGGGAGAGTTGTCCCGGCGAACTTGCTGCCAGATGGTCCGAGGGCCGCCGCTTCTTCAATGCATATGGGCCGACGGAAACCACCGTCTGCGCGTCGCTGGTCGAATGCGTTGGAGAGTACCCGGATGGACCGCCAATCGGCCGCCCCATGGCCAACATGCATATATTTATTCTCGATGAATTCCTCAACCCGATCCCAGTCGGTGTTCCGGGCGAATTGTATATAAGCGGCGTCGGTCTGGCGCGCGGTTATCTGAACGATCCTGACGTTACTGCCAGCCGGTTCATCCCCAACAGGTTTGGCGAGGCGGGTTCCCGTCTTTATAAGACAGGGGATCTGGGCCGCTATCTCTATGATGGGAGCATAGAGTTCATAGGGAGGGCGGACTATCAGATCAAGCTTCGCGGACTGCGAATCGAACTCGGAGAAATCGAAGCGGTGCTGCTGCAACACCCCGCAGTGCGCGAGTCTGTAGCAATTGCGCGCAATCAATCTGCGGGCGACTGCCGCATAGTGGCCTACTTTACCACCGATCAGTCGCCGCCGCCCTCGTCAAACGAACTCAGAGCCTTCTTGAGAAGAAAGCTGCCCGATTACATGGTGCCCTCTTCTCTAGTGGTGCTCGAAGCAATGCCGTTGTCGCCAAACGGCAAGATAGACCGCAGAGCGCTCCCCGAACCTGATGATAAGGATTCAGACGGTGATTCCCATTCGACTATGCTTCGCAGCCCGACCGAAGAAATATTGTCCGGCATCTGGGCGGATGTTCTGGAGCTTGATCGCGTAGGAGTGAATGACAACTTCTTTGAGCTTGGGGGCCATTCGCTTCTCGGCACTCAAATCATTTCGAGGGTGCGCAGCGCTTTTCAAATAGAGTTGCCTATGCGGACCTTGTTTGAGGCCCCGCAGGTGGCTGCTCAGGCGAGGGTGATCGATAGCCTCAGAACCTCCGGGCAAAAGCGACAGGCCCGACCAATCGTTCCGGCATCAAGGGAGAAAGAAATCCCTCTCTCCTTTGCTCAAGAACGCCTATGGTTCCTCGACCAGTTGGAGCCGGAAAGCACGGCTTACAATATATTCGCGTCGGTTCGCCTGAAAGGGGCGATAAACGTTCTCGCGCTTGAACGGAGCTTCGGCGAAGTGGTCCGTCGCCATGAATCACTGCGCACAACCTTTTCCACTATCGATGGTCGTCCGGTTCAGAGCGTTTCATCTGATGCGAACTATAATTATCTGTACGAAGATCTCGAAGCGATTCCCGACCCTGAACGAGAGGCCCGCGCCCTCGAGTTGCTCACTGAAGAATCTGAGCGCCGGTTCGACCTGATGCGAGGGCCGCTGTTTCGAGTAGCCCTGGTGCGACTTGATGAAGAAGACCACATAGTGCTGCTCGTCATGCACCACATAGTCTCCGATGGCTGGTCTCTGGGCGTGCTGATTCGAGAGGTCTCGATACTTTATTCGGCCTATTCTCAGGACGAACCATCTCCGTTGCCTGACCTGCCGGTTCAATATGCGGACTTCAGCATCTGGCAAAGGGAGTGGCTGCGAGACGAAGTGCTCAAGGAGCAGCTTTCCTACTGGAAGGAGCGGCTTGCCAATCTGCCGGAGCTTCGACTGCCTACCGACAGGCCGCGCCCGATGAATCAGACCTTCAAGGGGGCGCGTGAAAGCATACTCTTATCCAAAGAGACTTCCGACGCGCTGAAATCGTTGAGCCAGCGCGCAGGCGTGACGCTGTTTATGACGCTGCTTGCGGCCTTCAAGTGCCTGCTATTGCGACTCACGGGGCAGGAGGACATCGTCGTAGCGACAGGTATTGCGAATCGCAGTCGCGGTGAGACTGAAGGGCTTATAGGCTTCTTCGTCAATATGCTTGTGCTAAGAACGGACCTGTCGGGCAATCCCACTTTTATGGACCTGCTCGCCCGGGAGAGAGAGGTTACGCTTGGGGCTTACGCTCATCAGGATCTGCCGTTTGCCAGGCTCGTCGAGGCTCTGCAACCGGAGCGCAATCTGGGCGGCAATCCGCTTTTTCAGGTGGTCTTCGTGCTTCAGAACGCACCTATGCCCGCGCTGACGCTCGAAGGCTTGACGATCAGCCCCGTGGTGCTCGAAAGCCGCACCACTCATTTCGATCTAACCCTTGAAATGCTGCCGACCGAAGAGGGCTTGATCGGCGCGCTCGATTACAGCACGGACCTGTT
>JAKEHD010000594.1 GCA_022615215.1 Blastocatellia bacterium | reverse complement strand
GATTCAACGAGATTGAGGAGACGAATAATGAGTTGGCGAGCGGATTCATCTTTGATGAGAGAGAGATCAATATCTTCAAGCATGATAGAACCTATAATTGAAGTTGTATACGGTCACGATGTATTACGCAATCAGTTGCTTGTTGGTTTTACAAATATGCTTCCCCCGAATTATTGAGAGGATACGATTTCGGCATAATTATTAGTCCCTCACCTAAGGCTGAAGCGGCTTATGGACTGGTTTGTCCGACAGAGTTGGACCTTGAGGTTCTCTCAGAAGGAGTAATAGCAGGCGAGGGGTTCAGGGAAGGCGATGAAATCCGGCCGTGGACGGAACTGCTTACAGACGAAAGGCTCAAGAAAGGCATTGAATTGCCGGACGAGCTTAAGCAACTGAAAGATTTTCTTGACACGTTTGACAGCTATGCCACCTCAAAGAATTCTGCTGTGCTGCCTGTGAAAGCTGACGAAGCCCTCTTGAATGCAGTATGGAAGCGGCTGGCCGGGGCTTTGAGGGCATTCACTCGCCAGGACAAGGATGAAATTCTGGTTGAGCCTATCTTTATTCTCGCACTCAAGAGCTTGATCGAATTGAAAACCGAAACCTTGAACTAAAGCCCAAGCAGATTTCTTTATTCGCAGGGTTCCATAATCGCGACTGAGCAGCAAGAGATAACAACACGGCCTACATAAGTGAACGATAACATCACTGTCGGAAAGAGGCCATGCAGACCAAAGGATATGAAAAGAATTCTCTCACAGAAGAAGTTCAGTAATTGGGAGGCAAGATGAACCTTATAGACTTTGTGGTAGATATTCTAAGCACGGTGGCTGTGGCAGTGATAATTCTCATAATAATCGCAGCAATCGCGGTGGTGTGGAGGTTAGTTTTGGGAGAGTGGTGGCCCTGGCGTTATCCGAGCTTTTTGTCTCGCCGTCAAGAGCCTACGAAACATCTTGTGGTAACTGGCGGGCGAACAAAAAGAAAGAAGAGAACAAAGAGCAGCCAAAGTCAGGCCGAACAAGGAGATAATGAGGAATGGATTGCTGGTTTGGAGCAAAGAGTAATTCAAACCGTCAAGGATGCTGTTTCTGGACAACAAGGTGAAATTCGTAAATCCCTGAAACAGATTGAGTCATCATTAGGAGCAGTAATCAAAAGGCTCGATCAGATAGAAAGTATCAAGTGGTCTGTTCAAGATCGTATCCAAAGCGGGCCTGTAGAAGATGTTCGGGCACCGCATGAAGCCTCTGCAAAAAACCGGGATGATCGTCTTCCTTCGTCAACCGAATCCGCGCTCAAAGAATTCTGTCAATTATACAACGCGAGTGTTTCAGACCGGCATGAGCGCGACAGGTTCCAGCAGCGATATCAGCCTACCCGCATCACCGTTGCTAATGCAGTACAGAGGAAAAAGAACCCTGAAATTCTCCCGGAGTTTGAAGAACATAGCGCGGGGGATTTTTTGGCTGTGAAGTTTGGAGATGGAGGGAAAAGCAAATTCGCCGTTGTTCCAAGATTTGATTTGACTTTCGATGAACGAACTGTCGGCATCGGAACCATTGAACTACTTTTCAAATGTAATAACTATCAAGCAAGCCAGGCTTCCGGCCGCGTGAAATTGATAAAACCGGCGATTTTCTCTTACGACGGGCGTAACTGGAAACAAGAAGAAGAAGGCATACTGAACCTGGGTCGCTAAAAGAGGCGTCCCATTCGGAGTTTATATGGAAATTCTGAGATACCTTCAACCGGACAATCCTATAGCTTGGGCGATTGTTACGATTTTGCAAATCCTATTTGGCGTTTGGATGGTGCTGCTTGGATGCTGGTGGCGGAGGCTCGTGATACATAAAAATCAAATGCGCCAGTCAGCCGAAGTTCGCTTGCTTGCGGAAGCTCTGAGAGGGATAGAGAGCAACCCCGGGGAGGGATATGAAAGCGGATCTGGCCAGAGTTCCCATTCTGTCATCGTTAATGTTGAATTGCGTGAATCTAAATTCCGAGAGTTTTGTGAAGACAGAAACATAAAAGAAGAATCGCTTGTGGCCAGGCATCTGAAACCTATTTTCGACGCTGGGTGCTCACAAGGCCGTCTTGAAGTGAGTGAGCTTATTAAATATACCACTAACGAGCTTTTTAAGATAAATGGCCTTCTAAGGTCGCTACTGGCTACGTTCATAGTCATCGGTCTTCTAGGCACTCTCTTCGGCTTGGCCGACAGCCTTTCTCAGCTTTCACCTATATCGCCAGGCGTTAGTGTGCAGTCGAACGAGCAGATTTCCACCGGACTAACATTGCTGCTCATCCAACTGAAAAGCGCATTCGCTCCAAGTATCTGGGGTATTTCCTTTACAATAATCGGGCTTTTCATTTTTACTCTGTATCTTCAACTTGGCTGCAGCCCCGTCAGAAAAGCTCTGGAACATTTGACGCTGACGGTATGGGTTCCCCAGCTTTTTCCAAACACATCACAGCGGTTACAAGAAACGATCCAACTCAGCGAAGAGCAGATACGTAAAAACCTTGAATCAATCCAGACCGTTGCGGTATTTGCACAAAGTATTCAAAACGAAATCGGTGGCCTCAACGAGAGCTTCAAAGCCGCAAGCAAATCGCTGCGATTGCTTGAAAAATCTTCAACCCAGATCAATACCTTCGCCGACAAATTCGTTGAAGGAGCCAAATCCCTTGCTTCATTTGAAAGCGAGTTGCGCGCGCTTTATCAGCAGATGATCGACGACTCGAAGGCTTTTCACGAGAGCGTCGAGGGAAGCATCAAAGACTCGGAGGTTTTTCACAACAGAGCACAAGAAATACTGGACAATCAACATAAACAACTTCAGGTACTGCTTACTGCTCTCAAAACTTATGAAGATGCCTACATCGATTCGCGCACGCAAATCGATTCGAGACTGGAAGAAGTGCTTTCGGCTGCGAAGAACGCTTTCGACGATATTGGCAACAGGAACAGGGAAATGGTTGAGGCAATAGGCAATCCGCTCAGGGAGGAACTTGTAGAGAATCTTGGCGAGATTCAAAACACCTTGACCGTGCAGTTGAAGAGCATAAAGGACAGGATCGGCACTTTCGATGTCCCGATCAAGACAGCATCCGAAAACATTGCAGGTTCTCTTGAGACGGTTGTTAGACGCACCGAATCGCTGACACAGGAGTTGCAACGCGAGATACTGAAGCAAAATGAGGAGGTGCAACGTGAGATATTGAAGCAAGATGAAAAGAACCGTGAGCAATTGAAAAACCTTGGAGAAGTCAACAAACAGATTACTTCGCTACTTGAAGAACTGAAAAGAACCAGGGAGTTTCAAGGTGCGCAGTCACAGACTGTGAGCCGTGACATTAACAGCCTCGCACAAAATGTGGCTTCACTTGGTAACAGCCTCGCATCCATCAGCCAGAACTTCAACCTCACAGGACAGAGTTTCCAGCAGTTGGAGCGCCTGACCTCGCAATACGACAGGATTGCCGCTGAACTTGGCATACTGTCTCAGGGACTGAGCGGCATGAAAGAAAAAGTGGGCGCGATAGGGAGTCAAGTAGAGACTTCTATCCAATCTCTAAAGACCACTATCCAGCGCCAACCAGGTAGAACTGTGAATAAAACGATCAAGACGGTGGTACCTGGGGATCACGCCCGGTCTTTAAAACCTGGGCCCGCCTCGACAGGCAGTGTAGAAACCCGGGAATCGCCGGGAAAGTACGAGACTGTGAGCATTACACGCGAGGATGCGCCTGCAACGGAGGATGGAAAGAAAACCTGGATTGGCAGGATAGCCGACCGACTTCCTTTTAGGAGGAAATAGTTATGGAAGAAGATAATGCGCTGGATTTCACTTTCTGGCCTTCGTTCGCTGACCTGATGCTTGCCCTGGTGTTGATTCTGGCGCTGGTGCTTTTTCTGGTTACTGCTGTCATAGCCGCAGGTACTGTGAATTTGAGCGAGGTCCAAAAAACTCAGGCTGACATGGTTAATGAAATCGCAAGGTCTTTCGATGGAAAAATCATCAACCTGGACAAAGATCGTTTCGGCATATCGCTCACTAGCGAAACCAAACCTGATTTAATCATTCTCAATGAACCGACTCTTCAGAGGATAACCTTCAGCGATAACATACTGTTTCGGCCGGATGACGACAGGCTCAATGATCGTGGAGTCGAAGTACTCATGAAAGTCGGCCAGGCGCTCAAGCAACAGATATCTCACATAAGGGAAATTCAGATTCAAGGCCACGCCGACACGGATTCGACCAAGCGATACGCTTCCAATACTCACCTAGCAGCACTGCGGGCCATTCGCGTATTCAAGTTCCTTCAGGAGAAGGTTGGCATAAACCCGGCCGAGTATCCGATGTCTGCGACATCTTTTGGAGAGTTCAAACCGGTTCAAAGGCAAGATGATGGTCAATACACAGAGGACAATCTTCGTGAGCACAACAGCACGACTGAAATGAAGAACCGCAACCGGAGAATCGAAATGTTGCTTTTTTATCGTGTGAGTGAAGCAGCCCGCACGAGATAGAGGCCCTGCTGTTCCTGCTTTATCGACATATCTATTCCCTACAGGGAAACTGGCAGGCAGCAGTCTTGCGAGTTGTCCTGGTACGCAACTTCAATCGCTACGTATCAGTAGGTGAACGGAATGATAAGCCGTACCGTCAAAGGGTTTGCTCGACGATGGAAACCTTAATGATGATCGGTTGAGCTTCTGATATTTGTAACTTCGGCGGAAGAACCGCTATTCGTCCGTGAGGTCCACTCCGGAATCTTCGGCTGGAGATAATAAGTAACCTGAGGGCAGCCCGGATTTTATGCCGCAGCCGCGCAAAGCCTATAAACCCTGGGCTTACAAATGGTCAGCATCGCTTGCGAAACACAACCACAAGGAGTAAGTCATGATCTCAAGAACATCCAATCGAACCATTTTGATAAGGGTCATTGCTTCAGTAGTCGTTTTACTGATCGTCTTTATCGCAGCCGATTTGCTGCTTCCTGCTTCAAAGGCGAAGCAGTATCAGCACGACAAGCAGGGCAGGCTTGTCAGACGCACCACTCCCAACGGCCGAATTATAAAGTATGACTACGACAAGGCCAGTCTGTTGACGGAGATTTCTTATCATCAGATGGGAGCCATAACCAAATGGGCTTATCCCGCAGGAAGTTCTGTGAGATTCAAATACGATCCCTCAGGCAATCTCATATCGATGAAAGACCGGCTAGGGGAAACGCGCTATAACTACGATGAACATAACCGGCTCGCTGAAATAATCAATCCCGCAGGAAAGAAGGTCTCCTATGAATACGACCCGTGGGAGCAAATCCGGCGCATAACCCTGCCCGACGAATATAGTTTGAAATACCACTACAACGTCCTGGGCAATATTACCAGCGTGAATGACGGCCAGGGGGCGATTTACTATGAGTACAGCGGCGATACCAACCGGGTCTACCGGAGATTGCCTAATGGAATTACCACCGCTTATGAGTCATCGCCTTCGGGCGAGCTTGCCTCCATCCAGCACCTGAAAGCCGATGGCACATCGATTTGTGCATACAAATACGAATACGATCCCGAAGGGCGTGTCAGCGCCATTGAAGAAACCTCGCCGCATGGCAGAGAGATTACGCGCTATGAGTATGACCTTATGGGACGGCTGAACAAAGTGTCGCAACCTGACGGCCGGGCCATCACTTACGAGTATGACGCTATGGGAAACCGCGCGGCCGAAACCGACGGCGAAAACACGATCCGATACGTATATGATTCGCAAGGTCGATTGATAAAGGCGGGCGAAATGACCTGCGCTTATGATGCGGCAGGGAACCTGGTTTCTAAAGCAGATAAGTCGAAGCGCTACAGCTATGAGTATGATGACGAGAATCGTCTGATCAAGGTCCGGGCCGGTAAAAACACGATTGAATACGCTTATGATGGAGAAGGCAACCGCGTGCGGCGTGAATTGAATGGGAAAGTAACCAATTACATCAACGATCCGGTCAAAGGGATGCCGCAGGTGGCGGGCGAGTACGGAAGAGACGGTAAGGTATCGCACTACTTATTGGGGCAGAACCGCGTCGGGCGGCGAAATGCGAACGGGGAAGCTATATATTTTCTGGAAGACCATCTAGGCTCAACCCGATGCGTAGTTGACGCGAAGGGCGATGTGATTGCGCGATATGCTTATTCGCCGTTCGGGATGCCCAGGCTTGTCGAGGGGAAACACCAGACGGAGTTTCTCTACACAGGCGAGCAATGGGATGACGAGGCGCAATTGCTATACCTGCGGGCGCGCTACTACGATCCGCAAACCGGGCGATTTTTGTCGGTCGATCCTATTCCAGGCTCCCCTCTCGCCCCGGAAACTTTCAATCAGTACGCTTATGTCAATAATGATCCCGTCAATCAGACTGACCCGCTTGGGCTGCAAGGCTGGCCGCCGCCGCCCTATTATAATCCGAACCGCGATAGGTGGAATTATCCCCCATCAATTCCCGATTGGCCGGATGGCAGGCGTTTTCCTTTTCCCTTTCCTTTCCCCAAATGGCCGAACGAACCTCGTTATCCAAATCCTGGATATCCAAGGCGGGCAGCGGGGGGGGCGGAAACCAACACCCGCCATGAACCTCTATTGGATAATCTACTAAATCGGTTTGGTAGAATCACTGGTTCGTATTGGATAGGCCGCAACCGCAGTGGGAACTGGGATTCATACGAACAGGATCGGTTGGGCGCATTTCCCCTCGGCGATACTACACTCCGAGGTAGATTTTGGTTGGATGAACTTGCGAGGAGACATGATATCCAGTACTACATAAGTACTCACACCAGAAAGGGAACCGAAGTGGCAGTTCAAGGGCCTCATGGTACAGAGTACTACACATCAGAAGGATCAGCAGGGGGTGCCAACTGGCGAGTGACCCGCGACGTTTTACTTGGCTCTCTACCCGGACCATCAGGAAAAGCTTTCAGGTATTACCAAGAGCATTTCGGAGTGCGGAGAACACCCCGAACCCGCAACGCTTATTCTCTAGACGAGGTACGGAGTTTTTACGAGGATTCTCGGAATAAGGGGCTTTTTCCCCCGGATGGCGGCGGCGGTGGCGGCGGTATACCCTCAGTCGGTGGCGTCTATCTCGATCAAACCGCAAAAGTCATAGGTGAGTTGGGGGCTATCACCGGCGCGATGTACGATAAGGAAAGCGGGCGGATCATACTCGTAGGCGATAAGAACACAGATTTGCCGCCGATGAAACCCGAATACTTGGCCGCTGCCATCCGGGCCGTCTATTCACAGAGTCCTCAAGCGCCGGGCATGACCATAGACCCTAATCCCCAGAACCCTTACGGGCCGGTGATGGATGTGACCTTCTTCGGAAATACGGAGAACACCCGCCTGGGCTGGGTGATGTTCGAGGCCGACCGCGTGATGAAGGGCTACAGCATAGGCAATGACAATATAACCAAACAACCCATGCAGTCCTCAGTGCCCGGCTATCAAAGCGTCACCGCTATGGGTCTGCGAGATGGAATCAATAATCCCAACTTGTGGAGCCGCTTCTGGCTGGTGCCTGAGCCTGTTACCGCGCGTGTCAGCGATGGAGAGCGGTCTATAATCTTCGACCCGATCAAGATATGCGTTAAAACCGAGACCATGAGATTGATAGGGGGAAAGCTTGTGCCAGCCGGGGATATCAAAGATCGCAACCAGGCGTTGGACCTCCCTTGCCAGGAGTGGAGGAAGATTGTGGCTGCTTCGGGGATAAGAGACCCCCACGCCGAAGCGTTTGCAGAACACTTTACCGATCAATATGAAGACTTTGCCTGAGAAAATCCCATTTACGCTGAATTGAAGCAAGTCGCGCAAGCCGTGGCGATTGCCAAGTGGATGAGGAAGCAGGGAGTTCCCGTCGATTGGAATTTCGTGCGTACTTTCGCAGGGTCGCCTTACCCAACCCCGCAAACCACTCCTTTAGCCTACGCGGAATTAACCAAAACTTCGACTCAGGGCCGTACCCTGCGCACCTCCATGGTTTCGAGTTTCGGCGGCGTAAGTATGGACCCCAAGCTTGTGCTTTCACAACAGGCCGAAGCCGGACAACTCCAAAATAACCTGGCTAAGGCATGGTCTTCGGCACAGAAGCAAGGAAAAACATCATTCCGCTTCGAGTCCAACAACAAAGAATATAATGCGGTCGCATTGCCGACAACCGGCCAGCGTGAACTGGGTAGTTACAGCACAGGGGGAAACGATATGGCCGATTGCCTCGGAATCCCTGTGGGAATGCAAGGGTTGCCGGGTCTGTCTCGCCACTACGATTCGCTGCATAATGAACCTACCGAATTTGGATTCTCCTGGAGCCTCAAGCTTCCCCGGTTGGAGTTCGAAGCTGTGAGCGAAAAAGGAAAGCTTGAATACACCTCGATAGAGGGCGATCCGGCCACTCGCGCGCTTGTGCAGCGGTTCGTCCTGACGGATCAGTTCGGCACCATCCATGAACGGTTCGCCAAATATTTCGTGGATCAAGGATTGAACCGCATAGGCTTTGCGACGGAACGGCCCTCATCAGGTTTTCGTGGACTCTACCCGGAAGGCGAGGGGCACTACCGTCTCTTTTTCACAAATGGCAATCAGGCGGTCTTCGATTCCAGGGGAAGGCTGCGCGCTCTGTTCATATCCGAGAGCAAGGCTCTATATGATTACGATGGTTATGATCGGCTGGTCGCTATTCGGTACTCAGAAGCGGGGCGAGAGGTGGAAGTGAAGTTCGAATTCGACATTCAAGGCCGGATAACGTCTGCCGCTTCCAACCAGGGGCGCGTAACTTATGAGTATGGCGGGGACGGCAACCTTAGCTCCGTCAAATGCGGCAACCATACGGTCAATTATCGTTATGATGATAGACGTCTGCTGATAGAGATTTCCATCGAGGGCGAAATCGCCGTGAAAAACAGTTATGATGAAACGGGTCGCCTCGTGAAGCAGAGCGGCCCGCAAGAAAACCAAATCGAACAGACAGTCGAGACGATTGATGAAGGCCGGATTGTAGTCGTCAAGGAAGGTTCCCGTTTCATCAGGCGCTATTACGACTCTCAGTTTCGATTGCTCAAAATGGATGACGACTCCGGCAATATCCGTAAATATTCCTATGACGACACAGGCCGTGTCGTCGGCATCGATATGTCTTTGCCGACCGGAGGCCGGACCAAAATGGAAGGGTCTCCCGATCAGCGGCATATAGCGGTCACGGACCCTCGCGGCGTGCGAACGGAATATAAATTCAATTCAAACGGTCAAATCGCCGAGATGCTCGTTAATAATCAGCCGTCCGCTATTTACAAATACGACGCACAAGACCGTATCTCGGAAATCGCCTATAAGGACGGGGCCGCTGAATATTACACCTACAGTGCGGATGGGCAAATATCGCAATATCGCAGAGTCGCATCGGGAACCGGACCTCAACCAGATCAGGTTCTCGACTTTTCCTACGACGAGCGAGGAATACTCTCCAACATAAACAGTCCGGCGTTAGGTCAGATCGGCCTGTCTGACCAACCTCAAGCAGTCACCGTGACGCAAGGGGGTGCCGTCCTGACCTATCGCTATGATGATGAGGGCCGAATCTCTCAGGTTGACAGCCCGGAGGGTTCGGCTGTCACTTACAACTATCAGCCTGATGGTCGGCTTCGTACAATCGAAATGACGAAAGGAGGGCACGTTGGAGTGATCGATTTTGCTCAGGAGAATTCCATCATCAGCAAGAATTCCGCAGGGGCGCAGATGAAATATACGTTTGATTCCACAGGCCTGCTTACATCAGTGCAGGATCCTTATGGATATCAGACCTCATACTCTTATGACAGCGCGAATCATCTGCGGCTTATCGAGCGTCCTGATGGGCAATGTCTGGAATATATTTATGATAGGGCAACAGGCCGACTTCGTGAAGAACGTTCAAGACTATGTAAAAAGTAATCAGCAGTGACGAGTGACGAGAAGATGAATAAAAGCTGAGTTTTCCAGCACCTTATCAGGTAAAGTCGGATTTGTCTCTCTGACCTGTATTTGATTTATTACGTGAAAGTCAAAAGTCAAAAGTCGCAAATCTGACCTTTGACTTTCGACCAGCGACTTTCGACTTGACTCGATAGCAAGCCTTTCTTGTCATTCGTCACTCACCACTTGTCACTGTTGAATGATGACGACTCATAACCAAAGCAGAAGCTATAAACGCACCGCTTTGCCGGGATGAGAGTGATCGAATTTGTCGGACCTTCGGCTAAAGTTCAAGCGTCATAGACGTGAGTATCGAACAACTTGTCGTAGAGACCCTGCTGTTCCTGGTCCCACAAGGGCCAGAACAAGAGTATGAAACACACATTCCCCACCACGCTTTTGACAAGCTCGCGCAGGAAAGCTTTGCCGAAACCGAGGGGCTGGCCCGTGTTGTCTATCACTTTGATCTTCATCCACCTCTTGCCGAGAGTCGCGCCGTCCCTTCCCAGCAAATAGATGTTATAAATAAACAGGCCTAAGTAGCCTGCAATCGCCAATAACCAGCCAAGAAAGCCAAATATCGCTCCTATTTCCTCAGTGCTTCTCGAACCGGCCATAGCCGCTCCGATAAAAAAGATTATAATCCCTGGCAGCCCTGCAGCGCTTACAAGCAATCCATCTATAAATACAGCGGCGAACCGCTTCCCTACGCCGGCATAGCTTCCCGTCGGAGCCGCCGCTCCATATCCCCCTCCATAAACAGGCTGCTGGTAGCCTCCATATTCGGGCGCGTTGTAACTTGGGGGACTTGGGGGCTGCGGTTGCGGCGCCGGTGGCTGGCTCCCGTAGGGGGGAGAGGACGGGCGGTTGGGCAGAGGGGAAGAACATTGTTGACAGAACGGATCCCAATCATTGGCTTGCGTGCCACATCTCGGACAAAACGGCATGATGGTAGGTCTCCTTATCTCGACGAATTTCTCAGCAAGCATCAAATCTGCAAGCAACGGTCTTACTCTATATCACGCGCGAAAAAAGTCAAGGGCCATAAGCCCTCTCAAGCTTTTTTTCTGACGAATCTCACCGCCGATTCGCCCGCCGAGCGATCTTCTTGACTTTATCCTCCGCCGGTCTATAGCATGCGCCCTTTTCCTGATAAGATGGGACTGGCCATGGTTTTGACCGATGTGACAGATGAATTGCTGACCCTGTTCGACCGTCGCATGAGCGTTGCCGTACTCACGGAAGCGGGCGTATCGGCCGAGAGCGGGGTGCCTACGTTTCGAGTCCGTATTCGCAGACATCAGCCTGCTCGGACGCGCGGGAGAAATACTGCCCCGATTCATCAGGGAGAGGGGCTGAGAAGAAAGCTTTAGAAGAAAGAAATCCCTATGCGCGCGCTCTACTTCGATTGCTTCGCAGGCGCAAGCGGCGACATGATAGTCGGCGCTCTTCTTAACCTCGGCCTCGAACTCGAAACCTTGAAGCGGGAACTCTCTTCGCTCGCTTTGAAAAATTATGAAATCAGCGCCTCTCCGGTGAAGCGAAGCCGGATAGCCGCCACGAAATTCGAGGTTCGCACAAGTCCTGCCCCGCAACCCGCGCGACATCTCAGCGACATCCGAGCCCTTATCAACAACTCTTCTCTCTCGGATAGAGTCAAGCAAACGTCCGTGAATGCATTCGAGCGACTGGCCGAGGCCGAGGCCCGCGTGCATGGCACGACGATAGATAAAGTCCATTTTCATGAAGTAGGCGCTGTCGATTCGATCATCGATATAGTCGGAGCGATGATCGGATTCGATGTGCTCGGCGTAGAGCGATTCTTCTCATCGCCGCTCAGACTGGGGCACGGATCGATAAGGACCGAGCACGGCCTGATGCCCATTCCCGCGCCCGCCACCGCCGAGTTGCTTCGTGGCGTGCCTGTATACGCGGGCGAGCTTGAAGGCGAGTTCGTGACCCCTACGGGCGCGGCCATAATCGTGAGCCTCTGCGAAGAGTTCATCCCGCTTCCGCCGGTAGCGATCTCTCACACAGGTTACGGCGCAGGCTCGCGCGACCCCGAAGGGTTCCCTAACGCCATGCGTTTGATACTCGGCGATATGGCGGAAGAGGAATCACTCGGCGCTCGCTCGCTCGGATCATTTGAGCGTGTGACGGTGATAGAAACCAACATCGATGATATGAATCCGCAGGTCTATGGATATGTGATCGAACGCGCCTTCGCCCTCGGCGCGATTGATGCGTTTCTTACGCCCGTGCAGATGAAGAAAGACCGTCCGGGCACACTGCTGACGATCCTTTGCGGGCCTGAAAAGCGCGACACGTTGATAGATATGTTGCTTGCCGAAACCTCTACGCTCGGCGTCCGCTACTATGAGGCCAATCGCCGGGTGCTCGACCGGGCCATTGAAGAAGTGGAGACCCGATACGGGCGTGTGCGGATAAAAGTGGCGCAACAGCACAGCCGCACGTTACACTTTCATCCTGAGTACGAAGATTGTTTGAGACTGGCGAGGCAAGCGGGCGTGCCGCTCATCGAAGTGCAAACCGCAGCCGCAGCCGCTTACAGAATCAATACCCCGACCGTAAGGGAGGGGATTTTCGAGGAGAGTGACCGAACGGATGTCGAAGCCTAAGAAAAATCAGTACCCCGACCGTAAGGGAGGAGATTTCCATAGCAGCGTCGGAAAAATCAGTACCCCGACCGTAAGGGAGGGGATTTCCATAGCAGCGGACGATACGGCGGTCGATCTTGCTAAAATCGAAGCCGGTGTCAGGCTTATACTCGAAGGCATAGGCGAAGACCCCGACCGTCCGGGACTCAGAGGGACGCCGCGCCGCGTCGCTCTCATGTATGAAGAGATTTGCGCGGGGCTGCACAACGACCCGCGCCAGTTCATTCACGTCATACCCGCAGAGACGCACGATGAGATGGTCATCGTCAAAGACATCCCTTTGCATTCTCTTTGTGAACATCATCTCGTGCCTATAGTAGGGGTCGCGCACATCGCCTATATTCCGAAAGAAGGGCGCATAGTGGGGTTGTCGAAGCTTGCGCGCGTGGCAGACCTTATGGCCAGAAAGCCGCAGATTCAGGAGCGGCTCACTACAGAGATCGCAGACCTGCTCTACAAAGAACTGAACGCTACGGGAGTGATGGTGGTCATCGAAGCCAAGCACATGTGCATGGAGATGCGCGGCATAAAGAAGCCCGGCTCCAAGACCATCACGAGCGCGCTCAGGGGAGGCTTCCTGCACGACCCGCGCACGCGCGCAGAGGCTATGTCGCTCATACGAGGCCACGACGGGTAATCGGAAAGGATGAAGGATGAAGGATGAAGGATGAAAACCGGAGAGAAGTGATCGATTTATCCTTCATCCTCTCCGATTCGGCGATCAACCGGAGAAATAGAAATTTTTATGGCAGAAACATTTTATGTCACGACACCCATCTATTACGTCAACGCAAAGCCGCATCTGGGCCACGCCTATACGACGATGGTCGCAGACTCGATCACGCGGTTCAAACGCCAGCGAGGTGTGGATGCTTTCTTTTTGACGGGGACAGACGAGCACGGCATCAATATCGAACGCGCGGCCGCTGCGCGCGAGCGTCCCGTAAAAGAGCACGTCGATGAAATAGTCGAGGAGTTCAAATCGGCCTTCGCGCCGCTCGGCATAGAGTACGACCGCTGGGTGCGCACGACCGACTCGTTTCACGAAGAGGGAGTACAGACGCTATGGCGGCAGCTCTCCGAGCGCGGTCACATATACAAAGGCCATTATGAAGGCTGGTTCTGCGGCTACTGCAACGAGTTCAAAGAGGTCGAAGAGGGCGAGGACGATCCCTTGTGCCCCATTCACGAACGCCCGCTCGACCGCGTGGCCGAAGAGAGTTACTTCTTCCGTCTGTCTGCGTTTCAGGAGCCGCTGCTCGAACTCTATCGCGCGCGGCCCGATTTCGTGCGGCCCGGAGCCAGGCTCAACGAAGTGGTATCGTTCGTGTCAGGCGGCCTGAAAGACCTTTCCGTAAGCCGCGCGTCGGTCAAGTGGGGAATACCCGTTCCGGGCGACCCGAATCATACGATCTATGTGTGGATGGATGCGCTGATGAATTACATAACCGGCCTCGGATGGGGCAACGACCAGTTCGCAGACTTCGACCGCTACTGGCCCGCGCTGCACCTCGTCGGCAAAGACATATTGCGATTCCATGCAGTCTACTGGCCCGCGTTCCTGATGGGCGCAGGGGTCGAATTACCTTACAGAGTGCATGCGCATGGGATGTGGCTTTCGGGCGGCCGCAAGATGTCGAAGACGACCGGCAATGTCATCGACCTGAACGTGCTTCGCAAACATTTCAGTGCGGATATGATTCGCTACTTCGTGCTGCGCGAGATGGCTTTCGGCCAGGACGGGGACTTCACTTATGAGGCGTTGATCGACCGGGTCAATGCGGATCTGGCAGACGGGCTTGGCAACCTCGCGAGCCGCACTCTGACGATGGTGCGGAATTATTTCGAAGGCCGTCCGCCGCGCAACTTCGCAGAAGAAGCCTCGGGCGCAGCCCTTGTGCGCGAGGCGGTAGAGCAGGCCAGGGCACGGTTCGATGAAGAGTTCGACGCGCTGAATTTCTCGCGCGCGCTCGAAGCCCTCTGGTCGGCGCTCGCCCGCGTAGATAAGTTCATCACGGACAATCAGCCCTGGAAACTGGCCAAAGACCCATCGGCGCGTGCGCAGTTGGAGAGTGTGATAGCGACCGCTTACGAAGGGCTGCGCCTTATGGTGTTGCTCGCCGCTCCCGCGATGCCTGCGACGACGCGCGAAATATGGAATCAGATGGGGCTTCGAGGCGAGCCGCTTGGGATCAATCCGCGCGAAACTTCGTGGGGCGGCCCGCTCGACGTGTCAGAGATTGGTCGGATAAGCCCGGCATTTCCGAAACTCGATAAGGAAAAGATTATGGCCGATATTGAAAAAGAGAAATCTGCTGAGGAAAAAAGTCTTCCTGTTGAAGAGAGCGCGCCTGCGCCCGCGACTCCTAAAGCCGAAGAAGCCGTTGCGCCTCAAAAGGCGGAAACGATATCGATAGAAGACTTCGCAAAGGTGGAGTTGCGCGCGGCAACCGTGCTCGAAGCCGAGCGCGTGCCTAAAGCCGACCGTCTGCTCCGCCTTGTAATAGATGTGGGCGAGGCCGAACCGCGACAGATTCTCGCAGGCATCGCCGAGTATTACGCGCCGGAGACGGTCGTGGGCCGAAAGATAATAGTCGTTGCGAACCTCGCTCCGCGCAAGCTGAGAGGGCTTGAGTCGAACGGCATGCTCCTGGCCGCATCCGTAGGAGAAGAAGGGCGGCCCGTGCTTGCGACCTTTACGGAAGACGTGCCCAACGGCGCGAGACTGAAGTGATCTGACCACTGCTGCAAATTTTGATGAAAGTCGTACATAAGGAATCCGGTCCCTGTCGAATAAGCGTATTGGTATCTTCGGAAGTGGATTCAAGCAGTTGGCGTACAGACGACACTAGCTGCCTCTCTTGCCGATCATAACGGGCCGGGCGGGATCAATTACCATTTCACCTGGAGAAAGTAGAAATTGGTGAGCAAATAATCAAGAGACCCTGCTAATTATAAGGCGGATTGCCTCACCTCCTAGCCTCACTGAAAGTTGAAAGCGAATACGCTGCTTCTTTATGAAAGCCGACAAGCCTCTTCAGGAGGCTGTCGTTTCACGCTTTTCCGATTTTGCCGGATACGACGAATCGACCGGCGAACGGTCAATTCCAGAATAGTCAATAATGCTCGATAAGGCGGTTGACCATTCAAAGACAAAACACCACTTAATCCATTCTCTAGTAAGGAGGAGAAAGAATCTATGATTCGCTCAAACAGTAAGAAAATAGCGATGATCGCTCTCGTCATAACGATAGCCTTCGCCGTTGTGTTGACTCCAGCGCCTGGCATCGATGCTTCCGATCACGCGGATGCGCCGATCAACTCAAGCGATCAAGCCGTCGATCAGGGCGACACTTACGCCTTCCTCGACCCGAATGACAATTCGAAGGTGATCCTCATCCTGACCGTAAGAGGATTCATCACGCCGGGCGAGGCCGTAAACTTCAGCTTTTTCGACCACCTCGTGCGATACCGGTTCGAGATAGAAACGACCGGTGACACCGAACCGGACGACATAATAGAGATCAGGTTCTCTCAACGGACTGCCCCCAACATGCCGCAAGCGGCGACCGTATCGCTTCCTCGCGGCGGCATTTTCGCGGGCTTCACGACACTGGCGACGCAGGCGGCCACGCCCAACCCTCCCGTTATAACGACCGACCCCGTAAGCGGCGTTTCGTTCTTCGCGGGAGAAGTCGATGACCCGTTCTTCTTCGATATTCCCGGATTTGCTCGCTTCACCGCATCTATAAGAGCCGGTGCCCCCGACCCGTCGCAACTCGGGCGCGGGCGCGACACCTTCGCGGGTTACAATATCCTTGCCATAGCCTTGTCGGTGCCCCTGACTCAACTCAGGCTGTCGGGCAACGTGATAGGCGTGCAATCGCTCACTCAGCGGCAGAAGAAGCAGATAATAAGAACCGACGGCACCATCGATGGGATAGGAAAATTCAGAACCCTCGACCGCAGCGGGAATCCCGGTCTCAACGCCCTGATCATTCCGTTCGCTCGCAAGAATGAATACAATGCCTCGACACCCACTGATGACGCGAGCGGCCAGTTCGCGGGCGACATAGTTGCCACGCTTCAGGGGCTGGGCACCGATGCGACCAACATAGGCATTCTCGCAAGCGTGTATGTGAACACAGGCGATTACCTCCGTCTCAACACCACCGTCGCCAATACGGGTCCGGGCGGAGGCAGCAATGCCGGAGCGGGGTTCCCCAACGGACGCCGCATGGCCGACGACGTGGTCGACACTTTTCTGTTCTTCGCCTCTAACCAGACGCCCGGCATAGGCGACACCGTTCCGACCAACGATGTCGCCTTCCGCAGCACATTCCCGTTCCTTGCGCCGCCTCATCAACCGCGCGCCACAGGGACGGTCGATGATAGTACGCGCAACTGATGCGCCTTCATAAAGGATGAGGGATGAAGGATGAAGGATGAAAAAGATAGTGAAGAAGCTTTCATCCTTCATCCTTCCCGAAACTGCATCACGCATCTCTGAACGAACAGGACACCGCCTATGGCAATCAAAATCAATCGGCTTCTTTTCGTCGCGGTCGCGCTCATGATCTTCACTTCTTATGGCTGCGGCGCATTGTTTGAATCTCGCGCCACAGGCTCGCCCCCCGTGCCCCCGGCCGCAGCGATTCCTTCCGACAGCGAATCGACTCAGGCGGTCGTTCGCCACCTCGAAGAGAAGATCAAGCTCAACTCGGAAGATTTCGTGGCCTACAACAAACTCGCTGGCTACTATCTTCAATTCCTTCGCGAGACGGGCAATACGTCTTATCTCGATCTTGCATCGCGCGCCGCTCGCGCATCTCTCGATGTGCTGCCCGCCGAACAGAACACGGGAGGTCTTGCCGCGCTCACACAGGTCGAGATTGCATCTCATCGGTTCGCCGACGCTCGCGAACACGCGCGCCTTCTAACGGAGATCGAACCGCGCAAGAGTTATCCTTTCGAGTTGCTCGGCGACGCACTTCTCGAACTAGGCCACTACGAAGAGGCTTCATCCGCATACAGTCAAATGGAACAACGCGGCAACGGGGTCGGCCCGCAAATCCGCCTCGCGCGCCTGGCCTTGATGCGCGGCCAAACCGACGTTGCCCGCAAAGGGTTCGAGGCGGCGCTCGCGCTCGCTTCCGCTCAAACGCCCGCGCCGCGCGAGACCATTGCCTGGTGCCGCTGGCAGCTCGGCGAGACCGCGTTCTCCGCAGGCGATTATGAAACGGCCGAACGCCACTACCAGGACGCCCTGACCGTTTTTGCGGATTACTATCGCGCCCTCGCTTCTTTGGGCCGCGTTCGCGCCGCGCTCGGTGATTTGCCAGGCGCTATCGAAAACTATCAGCGCGCCATAAATATATTTCCCGACCCGGCGTTCGTCGCCGCGCTCGGCGACCTTTACAGTCTGACGGGGCGGGAAAAAGAGTCCGCCGCCGAGTACGCGCTCGTCGAGCAGATAGGCCGCCTCAACCAGTCGAACGGCGCGCTCTACAGCCGCCAACTCGCTCTCTTCTATGCAGACCACGACATTAAACCCGAAGAGGCTTATAAGATGGCCGTCGAAGAGTTCAAAGCGAGACAGGACATATACGGAGCGGACGCCCTCGCATGGACTGCGCTGAAAGCCGGCAGGGTGGCCGAAGCCGAGCGGTCTATCAGGGATGCTCTCAGGCTTGGGACGCAAGACGCGAAGCTCTTTTATCACCGAGGGATGATCGCTCGCGCAGCCGGTCGCGGGCAGGAGGCTCGCGATTACCTGAAGCGCGCCCTTGCGCTCAATCCTCAGTTCGACCCTTTGCAAGCTTCGCGTGCCAGGAGGGCGCTCGAAGATATAGGTAAGCCATGATTTTGTCCGGCAGCGGAGCGTAGCCGCTCCTATGTACGCTTCCGTCCGTTGTCCGTGGTCAGTTGTTCTTTAGCCAGTGCCCTGAAAGAGCAACGACGGACGACGGACGACGGACAACGGACAGCCTTGAGGAATTTTATGATTCATCGATCAACGACCTTGTTTCACAGGCGAACGGCGGGCGCGATTCTCGCCGCAGTGATCTTTATATTCGCCCTCGCGGGAGTGAGCTTCGCGCATCCGCTCGGAAACTTCACGACCAATCACTTCGTCCGCATACGAGTCGCGCCTGAGCTTGTATCTCTACGCTTCGTCGTCGATATGGCCGAAATCCCGGCCGTCCGTGAGCTTCAAATCATAGATACAGACGGCGACGGGCGGCCTTCGGATGAAGAGTTGACCGTCTATGCAAATCATGCGGCCTCCGCGTTCGCGGAAGGTCTCTTGCTTGAAATCGACGGCAAGCCCGCGAGATTGCAACTCGTATCGAGCTATATCAGCCTGCCTCCCGGCGCGGGCGGCCTTCAGACTCTCAGAATCGAATGCGACCTCGAAGTCGCAGTGATACCGGCCGCGACACATCGTTTGCGATTCGAAGACACGAATCATCGCGACCGCGCGGGATGGCGCGAGATGGTGGTTACGCCCGCCTCCGGCATCACTGTCTTCAACAGTTCGGTTTTCGGAAACAGCATAACCGATGAATTGAAGTCTTATCCCGAAGACCTGCTCGCGGCCCCTGTAAATGAGCGTGTGGCTGAATTCTCTTTTACATCGGGCAATGTGCCTGCGGGGGCAAACCCGCTTATGACTCGCGAAGGGCGACCGTCAGGGCAAGCGCGAGATCGCCTGGCCGAATTGATCGCGGTGCCTGAAATCACGCCGGGCATCGCCCTGCTCGGATTACTTGTAGCGGCTGCGCTCGGCGCATTGCACGCGCTCTCGCCCGGTCACGGAAAGACCGTCGTGGGAGCCTACCTTGTCGGGACGCGGGGGACGGCGCGGCACGCAGCGTTCCTCGGTCTGACGGTCACTATCACGCATACGCTCGGGGTCTTCGCGCTCGGACTTGTGACCCTCTTCGCATCCCAGTACATAATGCCCGAACGGTTGTTTCCGATACTCGGTTTGATATCGGGCGCGCTCGTCCTGGCAATCGGCGTGGGTCTGTTCGTAAGTCGATTGCGCGCCGCAACGGGTCGCTCCTCACATAACCATACTCATTCGCACGATCATTCGCACGCGCACGATCATACTCATGTGTACGACCACGCACACGAGCACGAACATTCACACGGTGAACACTCTCATCATACGCACGGGGATCATTCACATCATCACCATGATGATTCCGCGCTCGTACACTCGCACGGCGGGCGCGAGCATTCACACCTGCCGCCGGGTGTGGACTCTTCGAGCGTCACCTGGCGCAGTCTGCTCGCGCTGGGCATTTCGGGCGGATTGCTTCCCTGCCCTTCGGCGCTTGTCGTTATGTTGTCGGCCATATCGCTCCATCGCGTGGGCTACGGGCTTGTGCTTGTCATCGCTTTCAGCCTGGGGCTTGCGGCCACTCTGACGGCTGTGGGCCTGTTATTCGTTTACGCGCGGCGTTTGCTCGCCCGCCCGTTCGGGTCAAACCGATTGTTGAGATTTTTACCTGCCGCAAGCGCCCTTGTCATAACCTGCGTAGGAGCGGTGATATGCTACGAGGCGCTCGTTCAAGCGGGCGTAACGTTCACGTTGCCGGAAGGACTTCTCGGAATGTTCGCCGCTCCCGCAGCCGAGCCGGGAGCTATGTCGACAGCATCGGTGCTCTCGCTCGGCCTGTTCTTCGGTCTCAAGCACGCTGTCGAAGCCGACCATGTGGCTGCGGTCACGGCCATAGTGAGCGAGAAGAAAAGCTGGCTGAGTTCGACTCTCGTAGGAGGGCTTTGGGGCGTGGGCCACACGATCTCTCTGATCGTTGCGGGAGTAATGGTGCTCGTGCTGAAGATCGAGATAAGCGAAAAGACCGCGCAGGTGCTGGAGATGGGAGTGGCCGTCATGCTTATCGCGCTCGGCGCGAACGCGATAAGCAAACTCCTGAGAGGCGGAAAGATTCATCTTCACGCGCACAAGCACGGAGACCACTTGCACTTGCATCCGCACCTGCACGCGCCGTCGGAGGAGCCGCTCGCGCAAACCCATCATGGTTTGAGATTGAAAGCGCGGCCGTTGCTGGTCGGGATGGTTCATGGGATGGCCGGGAGCGCGGCGTTGATGTTGATTGTACTGACGACCATTCAATCAGCGTCCGTGGGTCTGGTCTACATAACGGTTTTCGGCATAGGCTCGATAGGAGGGATGATGGCGATGAGCGCGCTTGTGGGATTGCCCGTGCAATTGACTGCAAAGAGGTTTGCGCGCGCGAATCTTGCGGTCAGGTTTTTCGCAGGCGCGATCAGCCTTGGCTTCGGCCTTTTTATGGTTTATGAAATAGGCTTCGTCGACGGTCTCTTCGCTTGACACGTATCTACGAGAGCAAGATGAAATCCTGAGTAATGGACCCCAGAGCTTCATTGCTTTCGCAATATGGACGAAAGAAACTGTCAGTGTAGTAGTCTTAGCGTATATCTCGTATACCGCTTTTCAGCCCTCGGGCGGGACTGAAAAAGGGAACATAAAAGCAGCACGGACAACCCACCGACCCGAAATCACAGATACAGGTTGGATCGCAGCCCAGATATCTAAGGAAGAACTCGTCGATATCGAACATTGTGTGTTGCTGCGGTATAACTGCTCGCCACCTTTCATTTCTGATGCCCCTGGCACTAAAGAGGCTGTCACGCGCGACGTTTCCTGATTGATTTGGGAGTCTCATTTTTCGCCACCTCCTGGAAGTAAGGCTCTTGAGATGCAGCCACAATTATGGGTGAGAGCCAGT
>JAKEHD010000593.1 GCA_022615215.1 Blastocatellia bacterium | reverse complement strand
TGCTTCGTATTATCCTGGGCTGGCCTGTGCAAACCCTGATCATCGCCGGATAGCTCAATGCGAATTCTATCGTGTCTCCGTCTGCCGCAGACTGCCCGCTCCGTCGTCGTCTGTCGTTACCGTGATCGTCGTTGCCGCCCGCGCACGGCCGTCTTTGAAGCGATTCAAGCCCCCGTCATAAGTTCCTATGCATAGCGTGCCATCACCGTCTTGATAGATCGCCCGGACTCGATCGCTCGATAATCCGTCCTTCTCCGTATAAGAGGTGAATCGGCCGTCGGAGAAACGCGCAAGCCCGCCATAGGTGCCTATCCAGAGATCGCCCTCCGAGCTTTCATGTATGGCATAAACATCTCTCTGAGGCAGGCCGTCTTTCGTCGAGTTGCGCAGGCAGCGGGTGGTGATGCAGCACGGCCGACTCGTGGCCACAAATCCCAATTCCGGCAACTCCTTGACAAACTGTCGCAAGATGCATACCCGGATGCGATGATCACCTATGTTCCGACTGAAGAGGAAGCCCAGCGGGTTGTGTTATGACAACTCACCTCTTTTCTTTTTCGGCGGTGTTCCCATACGGTCATTTGACCCGAACCTCTCGCGGCGTCATAGTTCAGGTCACGCTGGCAACGAATGCAACTGAAACTATCAGTATCAAGGCCCGTGTTGATTCCGGGTCGAGCTTTTGTGTGTTCGGACGGCAATGGGCGGACGTGTTGGGGCTGGATATATGTGTTATCTGCGGTCGAACCGGTGGTCGCATTCATGATTCGTATCACTGAAATACCACGCCGCACACGGATACGAGCGAGGTGCCGAACTCATCGGCCGGACAGCGATCATAAGCCACCTCTTCGCCGCGCAAGAAAGAAATCTTTGATGCGCCAAGCATCCTCAGCGCCAGGTAGATGGCCGATATCCCGCACACGTTATTGCGGTCCCCCTCACGGCAGATCGTTTCGAGAAATCCATCGGCGTCGCCTGCGCACATACGCGCTATCAATTCATCATCTGCTTCTTTGAGCCGTTCGCGCTCCGCAACTCCGACAGGCTCGCCGCCGAAGGCCGGGCCTATGTGCGCGAGGTCTCCTGCGGCTACGATCATCGTCCGACGACCCGCGGTCGCCTCTTCGAGGGTTTCCAGAAAGCGATTTATCTTCCGGTCGCTTTCCGCCTCGGCCTCGCCGCGCACGAAGCTGCCGAACGAGCCGCACAGGACGGGCACCATCTCTACGGGTTCGCCTCCGCGCATGTGATGCAGCCAGACCGCCGCAAGCTCTATGGAGTGTTCGCCGCGATGACGGAGTTCGCCCGCAAAGGCCGCCTCTTCGCCTATCGCTTCTGCGAGCGCATCCACCACACCTGCGGCAGTCGGCAGGACGCCGAACGGCGTGGCATAGTTTTGACGGGTCAGCGTAAGGTCCGAGTCGCCGCCGAAGTGGTCCGTGCCAAACACAACGACAAGCTCCGCCTCCCGGACCATATCTGCGGCGCGCTTCCACACGCGCGCATAGACAGGCCCGCCGCGAGCGTAATCTATGTGAGGGCTGACCAACCCTCGCCCATCGGTTGAAACCGGCGGCAGGTCGCCCCCGGCCTCTGCGCCATCGAGATAGCCGTCGAGCATAAGCTTCAATTCATCGCGGTCGGCCGGATAGACCCCGCCTGCGAGCGCGGGCTGTCGGCAGGGGCCTTCGCGATAGTCTACGAGCGCGCGCTCTCCGGCAAGCGCGTAATGGTCGTTGTTCAATAGCAGGGCTTCATCAAGAGTGGCAAGCAGTTGTTCTATGATCTCAGGCTCGATTCGCATGCCGAACCTGATGGCGAGAGCGAGGCTCAGATCCTTGGCGTCCTCCCGCGTCCCATCGCAGAGCGCAAGTACGGGAACGAGCGGCTGCGGGACCAGCAAAATCTTGTCGCTCATTTGCAGCGGGTCGCGCAGGAGCACGAAAGGGCGTCCTTGATGAACGATGGGCCGAGGGTCTACGGCGCGCAATTTTGGATATCGAGTCCCGGTCGAAGTCGTCATATTCAGCCTGAGAGTTTCACGCCCAAGAGATAAGAACGATCAGCGGTCTATCAGTATTCACTTTATGTGACAACCGACCAGACCGCGTTTTTCGAAATACTGCTGATGGTATTCCTCCGCCGTGTAGAATTCCGATGCGGGGGTTATCTCTGTGACTATGGGCCTGCGGTGGCGTCCGCTCTGTTCGAGTCTCTCTTTCGAAGCCAGGGCTTCGGCTTCCTGTTCGGGAGAGTGAAAGAAGATGGCCGATCTATACTGCGCGCCTATGTCCGGTCCCTGGCGGTTCAAAGTCGTCGGGTCATGGTTTTCCCAAAACACGTCGAGCAGTTCTTCATAAGACACTCGCGAAGGGTCGTATTCGACCTCTACAGCTTCGGCGTGTCCCGTCATTCCCGTGCATACGTCTCTGTAGGTCGGATTTTTAAGATGTCCGCCGGTGTACCCTACCTGAGTTGCGGTCACTCCTTCGACCTGACGAAATGCCGCTTCCACTCCCCAGAAACATCCGGCTCCAAAAGTCGCTTTTTCCATTCGCTATTCCTGCTCCTTGATCTATCATTGCTGCGCGGAATAACTTTAGCATAATTGGCGCAGAGCTTCACCCGGCGACCGTTATCGTTTGAAGAGACCGACGCGGAGAGACATCGCGTTATCAGGCTAAGGCGTAAGGACCACCTTGCCTGTGTTTTTGCGCGATTCGATATAGCTATGGGCTTCGGCCACGCGGTCGAAAGGGAACGCTTTATCTACATAAGGCCGGACCCAGCCTTCTTCGACCCCGTCGAGAATCACTCGCATCCACTCGCGGCTCTTGTCTATCTCGTTCCACAGATGGCCGAGGTTCAAACCGAACACCCCTCTGTTTCTGTTCAGGAGGCTGAATGGACTGAACTTAGGCGTCTGGAAAAAGGCTTTGAGCATGCGCCATTTCCCCGTCAATCCGTCTCCCGAAGCGGTCGAGATGCCGAACATCCCCAATCGGCCCGTCGCTCTCAACGCCCTGTAACTCTTTTTCCAATGCGCTCCGCCTATAGGATCGATAACGAGTTCGACTCCGCGCCCATTCGTCAATTGCTTGAGCACGGGCAGCCAGTCCTTAGAGCGATAATCTATCGCGTGGTCGAGACCTCTCTCTTTCAGGAACCCGTGCTTGGAAGGGCTGGCCGTCCCGTAGGTCGTAGCCCCAATGTGCTTCGCCACATCGAGGGCCGCAAGCCCGACGCCGCCTCCCGCATTATGTATCAGCACGGACTCTTCTTTTTTGAGCGACCCCATCACGACGAGCAACGCGTAAGCGGTCAGGTAATTGACCGGTATGGCGGCTGCCTCCTCGAAGCTCAAACGTTCAGGCTTCTCCGACACCTGATCGACCGGCACCGAAACCATATCCGATTGCCCGCCGAAGCGCGTCAGGGCGAGGACCGGGCGGCCTATCAGATTTTGGTCTGCCTCTTCACTCGCCGCTTCCACGACTCCGGCCACCTCGTAGCCGACCACGCAAGGCGTTTTCGGGGCGTCCGGGTAGAGTCCCTGCCTCGCAAGTATATCGGCGAAGTTGAGACCCGAAGCCCTCACGCGAACGAGGACTTCTCGTTTGCCGGGCACGGGGTCCGGCTTCTCTTGAACATCGAGCACATCTACGCCGCCGCTGCGGGTGATGACGATCTGTCGCATGCAGTTTCTCCTTTTGAGGATGTTATAGAAGGGGGATGACTTCTATTCGAGAAATTCGCCACTCGGTGAGTTTATCCTATAATGGCGAATTTAGTCCCGCCCGCGAGAGTGCCGACACTTCCGAGGCGCGCTTGTTAATGGATGTTTCTTCGAGGTCGGCAACCCGTCATTGTTTACAAAAGAGGCTTGCCGGTCCCCTGTCCTGCGGAGCCAGATTTATTATCGAGATATATAGACGGCGCGAGCTATGGTCAAAACATTTACACCTTCGGCTCCCGCTTCGACGAGCGCCTTTGAGCAGGCCGTGATGGTGCTGCCCGTAGTGTATATGTCGTCTACGAGAAGGACTCTTCCGCCTGCAATGAGCCTGGGACGCGCTACCTCGAATGCATCTCCGACGGAGCGCGTGCGGTCTATGCGGTCCATCCCTGCGCGATGGCGTTCGGTAGGCTTGGTCCTGAGCAGAGTCCCTGTGTCGAGTGGGATTTTGAAATTTCTGGATATGGCTTTCGCTATGACGGCCGCCTGATTGAACCCGCGCTCTTTCTGCCGTAAGCGATGGAGTGGCACAGGTATTATCACATCGCTTGCGAGGGTCTCTCTGTTTTCTGAAAACGTCTGGGCAAGAGCGACGCGCAAACGGCGGCAGAGATAAGGGCGAGACTTTAAAAACAAGGCGCTCGCTTCGAGAGCGCCCCCGTAAGCCCCGCAGGCCCGCGCGTGCATGTAAGGAAGCTCCGCGCAAAGGCCGCAATCGAAGCCCTCGCTTTCCTGTTCGGCTCGCTCATCTGAGAGAGCGCGTGAGGCAGGAGCGCGCAGCAGCGGGACGCCGCACTTTGCGCAGAGCGGTTTGCTGAAAAACGTCTCAGTGATTGACGGGTCCGTCCAACAGCGGGCGCAGACCACGCCGTCGTCCCAGGATTCGACCATTGCATCGCACACGCGGCATTGCTCAGGATAGCTGAGCAAGAGCAAACCGTCTCTTACTTTTGTGAGCGCGCGTCCGACCATTATCGGCCCTCCGCGTCATTAGGAGGCCGCTCGCCGTCGGCCTTTCGTTCGTCAGGCGAACGGCGGCGGGAGATGACAGGTTGTTATATCGTTGTCAAAAATCAGCCCTCTTTTTCTACGAGTAATCCCTTTTCCTGAAGCTCCTGACAGTTTTTGCAATGAGGCGTCCAGGGTATGGCCTCAAGCCGTTTTTGCAGGATAACTTCTCCGCAATTCGTGCATTCGCCATAAGCCCCTTCGGCTACACGTTCAAGCGCCTCATCGATCAACCTCAGCGTGTTTCTCTCATTCGTGCTCTGCGAGAAGAGAAGCTCTTTAGTATATGAATTCGAAGCCTTGTCGGCAGGATCCTGACTGACATCGCGGTCAGCCTCGCGCCCGTAATCTTCCGTGCGCTCGACCATGCCGAGTATCATGTTTCTCAACTCTTGAAGCTTGATCTCGTACTGTTTGAGTTTTCGTTTATCCATCCAGAAGCCCCCGGTCCATCTTCAATTTTAAATACCCGGTCTCCAGGTACTTCACACTGAAAAAAGCCTTTCATTTTTGATACGGCAAGCCGTGTATTATAGTATAGGCGCGATAGAGTTGCTCGATTAAAATCGCGCGGGCGAACTCGTGTGTAAAAGTCATTCGAGACAGCGCAAGCACGAGATCCGCTCTGCGCTTCACCGCCCCGTCCACGCCCGCGTACCCGCCTATGACGAAGGTTATCTGCGCGGTCCCTGCGAGTCCGCGTTCTTCTATGAGGCGGGCCATCTCAAGCGAATCCATTTCGCGCCCGCGCTCGTCGAGCACGATGACGAAGGGGTCATCCGCGATGCGCGACAGCACGGCCTTGCCTTCCTTTTCAATGATCCTCTTACTGTCATGGCCTGCGCCGCCTGCGTCGCGAAGCTCCGTCACCTCGACCCGGACGAACTTCTCCAGCCGGGCGAGGTATTCGGCGACCAGTTCCCTGATCGCCGGATTCCGGGTCTTGCCGACCCAAACGAATCGCAGCCTCATTCAATCAAACTCAGCTATCAGCTATCAGCTATCAGCCATCAGCCATCAGCCATCAGCTATCAGCTATCAGCTATCAGCCCTGATGCGTGAAAACATGCAGGGGTGCTGGGGTGATCGGATTCTGGCTTCACTGCCTCTATATCTCCCCTGCTCCCTTGCTCCCTTGCTCCCCTGCTCCCCTGCTCCTTACACTCTCGCCTCTTGCCCTCGAACGCCGCCTATCTCGTATCTGCGCATCTTCTCGTAGAGGTTCTTGCGGCTGATGCCGAGTATTTCGGCCGCGCGCGTCTTGTTGCCGCGCGTGTATTCGAGGATTTCGCGTATATAGACCGCTTCAAGCTCGGCAAGCGATGGCTTGTGCCTGCGCGATTGCATAAGGCGCGCTGCCGAGCGCAGATAATCGGGCAACTGGTCAGGCCCTATACGGTCGCCCGCCGCCGCAAGCACCGCGCGCTCCATAATGTTTCTGAGTTCGCGGACATTGCCCGGAAAATCGTAACCGAGCAGCGATTCAAGCGCCTCGGACGAAAGACCGACGGCCGCGCGGCCGTTGCGGGCGGCGAACTGGCGCGCGAAGGTCTCGGCCAGTTGCTTTATATCTTCGGTCCTATCGACCAGGCGCGGAAGCTCGACCGTGACGACCGCCAACCTATAATAAAGATCGTCGCGGAAAGAGCGGCCGCGCACAGACTCTTTGATATTGACGTTGGCCAGCGCGATTATGCGAACGTCCAGCCTGAGGGTCTGTTTCCCGCCCAATCGCTCGAAGCTCCGCTCTTCGATCACGCGAAGGAGCTTTGCCTGCGCAGAGGGCGAGAGACTTGCTATCTCGTCGAGCACGAGCGTCCCGCCGTCGGCGGCCTCGAATCGGCCCGGCTTCGAATCCGTAGCCCCCGTGAAGGCCCCTTTTTCGTAACCGAATAACTCCGATTCCAGCAACTCTTCGGGCAGGGCCGCGCAATCTATCTTGACGAAAGGCCCGTCGCGGCGTGCGCTGCGGTCGTGAATCAATCGAGCCACAGCGTCCTTGCCCGTGCCCGACTCGCCGAGCACGAGGACGTTCGCCTCCGTAGCGGCGACTCTCTCGATCAATTCCGCGACCCTCTGCATATCCAAAGAGTTGGTTACAAGCTCCATAACGCCGGCCCTTCTCGCCGAAGAATGAGAGCAATGTTTGGAAGGATGAAGGATGAAATTTCCTGATACGATGCCTTTCATCCTTCATCCCTCATCCTTCATCCTTTCCGAACCCCTCACTCAACATCTATCTTCACTCGTTTGGCATCGCGCCACAGCCGCTCAAGGTCATAGAACTTGCGGGCTGTGCTGTCGAATACATGCACGATGAAATCTCCGTAGTCTAGCAGAATCCATTCCGCGTTGCTATAGCCTTCTATGTGCAGCGGGCGCTTGCCCGCCTCTCTCAATTCTTCTTCCACTGCATTCGAGATGGCCTGTGTCTGTCGCGCGTTGGCCCCCGTGCAGATCATGAAATAATCCGTGAAGGAGGCGATTTCGCGCAAGTCGAGCACGACTATACCTGTGGCCTTCTTTGCGCCGGCCGCGCGAGCGGCTATGTGTATAGCCTCATCGGGTTCGACCATCTCCGTCTGATGATGTTTTTTTGCAGTACGACCCATTCAGTTCACCGCCTGTATATTTCGTATTTTTCGATATAAACGGCCACCTCCGGCGGCACGAGTCCGCCGATAGTCCGACCTTCCCTTGCCCTTCGCCGGATGTCCGTAGAAGAGATGTCTCTCTTCACATAGTCCGTCAAATAAACCGAGCGGCGAAAGTCTCCTTCCGCATCATCCATCGCACTTTCGCGCCCGCGCAGGTCTACGATTTTCGAGCGACAACCTGCGGGCAGGCGCGGGGCAGTGATCTCACATCCCGGCCGCGCGGTCACTATCACATCGGTCTCATCGAACAATCGCGCAGGCTCGCGCCACGTGTGAATCTCTTCAAAGGAGTCGGCCCCTATGATCAGAAACAATCTCGTCTGCGGCCCGTAGGCGGCCTTCAATCGCTCGATGGTCTCGAACGTATAGGGCCGTTCAGGGGCCTCCATCTCTATGGTCGACACAAACAGGCGCGGGTCATGCATAGTCGCAAGCACAGCCATCGCATAGCGATGATAAACATCCGAAATCGCGTCTGTGCGTTTGTGAGGCGGCCTTGCGGCCGGAATGAGCAACAGACGGTCGAGTTTGAAATTCGCGGCTACGGCGCGCGCCACCTCGACGTGCCCCGTATGTATGGGGTCGAACGTTCCTCCGTAAACACCTATGCGTCGTCCGATCAGAGCTACCTCTATCAGCTTGAAGCCGCCGCCAGGTCCGCTTTTTTAATGAGGTCCAGGCGCGCTCCCATCGCGTTTACAAGTTCGTCTATGCCGAGTCCTGTCACAGACGAAATCTCTATCATCTCAAGTCCGCGTTCCTCGCAGAATGCGCGCAGTCGCTCGACCCTCGCGGGGTCGTCTACGGCATCCATCTTCGAAGCCGCGACCATGCGGGGCTTGTCGAGCAGACCGGCCTTGTATAATTCAAGCTCGCGGGAGACGGTCAGAAAATCCTCGACCGGATCGCGGCCCGTCGCCGAAGAGACATCCACGACATGCAGGAGCAGCTTCGTGCGCTCGACGTGGCGCAGGAATTCAAGGCCGAGACCCGTTCCCGCGTGCGCCCCTTCTATGAGTCCTGGAATATCGGCCACGACGAAGCTGTCGTATCCGTAAGAGACGACGCCTAGATTCGGCTCAAGCGTTGTGAAGGGGTAATCGGCTATCTTGGGCCGGGCGGCCGATATGCGCGAGATGAGCGTCGATTTGCCTGCATTGGGAAAGCCGACCAGTCCCACATCGGCTATCAGCTTCAATTCCAGGTCTAGCGCGCGCGTGACGCCGGGCCGACCGTCTTCGTGACGGCGGGGAGCGCGATTCGTTGAAGTCGCAAACCTCGCATTGCCGCGCCCGCCGCGCCCGCCCTCGGCTATGCATACGCGCTCGCCGGACGTGGAAAAATCCATCAAGGTCTCGCCGGTCTCGGCGTCTGTGACGATGGTGCCTACGGGCACCAAAACGGTCACGTCTTTGCCGTCGCGGCCGTGTCGATTGCTGCCTTCGCCGTGCGAGCCGCGCCCCGCGCGATATTCCGGATTGAAGCGAAACTGCAAAAGCGTATTAAGCTGGTCGGTAGACTCCATATAGACCGAGCCGCCGTGTCCTCCGTCACCGCCCGAAGGCCCTCCGCGCGGGACGAACTTTTCGCGGCGAAAGGCCATAATCCCGTTGCCGCCGTCTCCGCCTTTCACTACTATTCTGGCCCGATCTAAAAACTGCATCTTCGTTAGTGGCCGGTGGTCACTGCTGCGGATAGACGCTTATGAACTTGCCTTTGCGCCCTTTCTCTTCGAACTTCACTATGCCGGTCACGAGCGCAAAGAGCGTATCGTCCGAGCCGCGGCCGACGTTATTGCCCGGCTTGAATTTCGTGCCGCGCTGGCGGACGAGAATCTCTCCTCCATTGACCGCCTGGCCGCCGAAACGCTTGACGCCGAGGCGCTGCGCATTCGAATCCCGCCCGTTGCGCGAACTTCCAACTCCCTTTTTATGTGCCATAATTCCTCTGCTCTTATAGCTCGCCTGTTAGCTGCGGCGCGCTATTGCTTACTCTTTCTCGTCTTCCTCAGCTTCACCGGCCGCTTCTTGGGTTTCACCGGCCGCCTCTTCAGCTTCACCGGCCGCTTCTTCGGTTTCAGTCGCTGCTTCAACCGCTTCTTCAGTTTCAGCCGCTGCTTCGACCGCTTCTTCGGCTTCAACGGCTGTTTCTTCAACAGACTCTTCGGCTTCAGCCTCTGCTTCGATGGCTTCTTCGGCTTCAGCCTCTATTTCTTCAACAGACTCTTCGGCTTCAGCCGCCGCCGTTTCAACATCCTCTTCGGCTTCGGTCTCGGCCGCAGCTTCCATCTCGTCGGTCGCTTCCTCAACCTCTTCGGCTGCTGCTGCTGCTGCGGTTTCTTCAGCGGCGGATTCGGTCGGTTCCGGCGCTGAAACTTCCTCTTCGATTTCATCCAAGCCCGCGCCTATCGACTCTATGCGAATAGCAGTGAAGCCCTGGCGGTGGCCGTGTTTTTTCTTATACTGCTTGCGCCGTTTCTTCTTGAATACTATTACCTTAGGCCCGCGGCCGTGCTCGACTATGGTAGCTGTCACCTGAGTATCTTCGAGCACAGGCGTCCCGATAGCTATAGCGTCGCCGATGCCCTGAACGAGCGCGTCGAAGTTGACAGAAGAGCCGACCTCCCCGCTCAGAGAAGGGACGCGAAGGACTTCTCCCTTAGTGACCCGAAACTGTTTGCCGCCGGCCTGAATGATAGCGTATGCCACGGTTAACTCCCTCCAAAAATTTGCTCTTGACGAAAGTCCGAAATTATAGCCGTCCGCTTCACGCGCTGTCAACGGTCGGCTCAGGGGGCGGGTGGGAGCGCAGGCCGTTAGTTTCTATAAAAGTATCGAGCCAATGTTTTGGCGGCTTTGCCGCAGTGATGTGCGGCAAGTCTCGGACTTGCCGGGCGAATCAGGCGGGATTTTCGGGCTATGCCCGCAGTCTTAGGGGCGCAGCCCCGGAGATTTGAGCGATATAAGTCGCCGGGTCACAGACCTTCCGCACATCACTGCGGCGAAGCCGCCTCTTTGATATATGCAAAAACTAATAGTCTGCGCTCTCAAGCAAAGAGCGTGCTGCGGCAGCCTGAAGGCTGTACTCTGAACACCTTCGAGCACGCGCCCCCTTCCCTATCATTTGCCCGCCTCCAACTCATCGGCCAATTGCCGCGCCCGCTCACGCAATAGCAATATGGTTTATGAACTGTCATGCAGGCGCTTGACCGAAGCGGAGACCGATGTGGTATGAAACCATTCATCCGAATCATCAAGGGCGCAGTTGCGAAGATATTTGTGAAACGCGGAGCGGTGAATTTTCAGGCGAACAAAAAAATCACCACAGAGACACGGAGCGTATCGCAGGATACTCTAGTCTTCCCCCTGACTCCGTGCCTCCGCGGTGAAAGCTCACTCTTCTGCATGAGCAATTTACCTGAAGGATGGAAAGTAACTGACTCAGGAGCGTACACAAGGCCCTGAGCGGCTTCACCACCCGGCACACTCTCTACCAGTATGTGCCGGGGAGGCCGAAGCCTTGCTCAAGGCCATAACGGTTCGCATCAACGCGAACCGACACCTGCTTTAATCAGAGCCATCTCGACGCCCTTTGCGCCGAGGTCCATCTTTTGATTGGAAGCGATATTCAATCTTCTGACGACCGTCGCCCAGTCGATCACGTTGAAGAACGCTTCGATGTAGTCTGCACGGTCCAAACTATAATCCTGGATGAACGCATGCTCGAAAACGTCCATGACCAGAAGAGGTGCCGCTCCGGCAAGGTGCCCCGCGTCATGCTCGTTTACCCATACGTTGAGGACACGGTCGCCTATAGGTTCGTAATAGAGGATCGCCCATCCTATGCCGCGCAGAGACCCTGTGGCTTTGAAGTCCCGCTCCCATTCCTCATAGCTCCCGAAACTTTCCTGTATCAGGGCGAAGAGGTTGGAACCCTGGTCGAGGGTCGAGCGGTTCTTCGTCATGCTGGAAAAATAGTATTCATGAAGCCTCATGCCGTTGAATTCCCATCCGAACCTGCGGCTCAGTTCACCGTACTCAGGCGACTGCGTCATTGCGTCTTTGGCCAGTTCATAGAGCCTTTCGATAATTTGATTCGTGCTCTCTACATACCCTCGATAGAGAGTGAAGTGATCGGTCAACAACTGATCGCTGAACCCTTTTAGTCCGAGCAAATGGTTATAGTTCACCGGCTGATATATCATTGTTTTCTCCATTATATCTTGCGTGATGAATTATCGAATAAACGTGCGAAGGCTCGACCACGAATGAAAAACGAGCGAGTTTCGGAATAGAACCGTAAACCGTTTAATTTGGTTTTTGCCAAGCCCTCGCACAAGTATAAAGATTGCAACAACCGTGCCAGGTTTGGTTTTGGCATTCTTCTTTCGCGCAAAGGTGTTGAAAACAAGCTTGCTCAAGCATCGGAGGTGAGTCAGCCAAATCATTATTAGAAGCAAGCGAGGAAGGCTTTGCATAATGTTCGGGATAACTCCTTTGTTTTCAACGAAGGCATCTCAACAACCTCAAACCAACAGTTTGACCATCTTCGAAATAGGGCCGATTCTTTGTAGCACTTTAGATAAGCTCAACGTGGCACACTGCCTCAAGGGTGTCTTATTTGGTCACAGGTCTCTTCAGGCTTCAGGATTGCGGAGCACGCGCGGATTGGCGGGTCGTGCAAGAGCACGGTTTATGCGAACCCTCCGCTCCTTAACTCGTGCGGGGGTGCGGTTCCGAAAAATCGGCGGTAATCCCGCCAACGGAAGTTGAACTAAGCGCTACGCGCAGATGTGTGCTGTCATCACTTGATTGATCTCGATCATTCTCCCACCGAATCGATCTATACTTC
>JAKEHD010000592.1 GCA_022615215.1 Blastocatellia bacterium | reverse complement strand
CGTTTTCTGGCGCGGTCCAATAATTCGATTATGCAGTCGTCCAGAGGAAAGCCATGCATATCATCATCCATTTTCGTATCTAAAGTATCGAACCATATTCCTTTCACTTCGCTACGATTCATCCTGGACCTGATAAGCCTGCGAAGATCGGCCAGTCTTATCGCTGCCAGGCTCGTTACACAGTCGCCGCCTCTCGTCCCTCCTTTTTTCATCACTCCCGCGCCTGTTGTGATTTCCTGCTCAAGGACGGCGAGCAATGCTTTCAGGCCGGTCTGATAGTCCTGTCGAAAATCCGCGTAAACCCGTTGCTTCAATATGAAAGGAACCTCTACATCTTCGATCATGGCAGGCAATACTATAGTTCCTGATCCGGATAACTCATTCATCAAGGCAGCATTCCATTCCTCCCGGACCCACCGCGAATTTACGGAATCCTGCGACAGTACGAGGATGAGGTAATCGCTGTCGCTCAACCCATCGGAGATACCCTGGACGATGGAGTCTCCGACCTTCAGTTCTATTTCATCCAACCAGATTTTGAAACCGCTCCGCTTCAGATCATCCGCCAGTTTGCGAACGAAATTTTTATCCTTGCTGCTATGGCTTATGAAAACACGCGCGTTGGATTGCTCTGACATTATTCGGCCTCCTTATGACTGACCCGAAAGGTCTTTCGCCTTCATGCACGCGCATTCTACATTGCGCAAAATAGCTGCGCAAGTTACAGGTTAGAGGCAATTTGCCCGCTTCTCATCACGCCTGACCGGAAGAAATGATGAACGATGAACGATGAATGATGAACAGGGAGTTCTACGTTCACATTGCGGCATTCCGCGTTCATCGTTTCCCCCGACCTCTGGCAATGTTACTTTACCCAATGTGCAACTCTTTGGGATTGAAGTTTAGTCCCGTAGGGACGCTCGATAATAGCCCAGCAGTTAACTGCTGGGAGTTTGGCACAACAATACGGCCAGTCCCGTAGGGACGGCTGAAGGAGACCGTCAGATCGTCAGATCAGCCGTCCCTACGGGACTGGCGCGAAGAAGCGCATCTGGTTCCCAGCAATGAATTGCTGGGCTAGTGTCAATCGTCCCTGCCGGGACTGAAAAGAGTTGCACATCAGGTTACTTTTTCCTTTTTACTTTTTACTTATAGAGCTTGCCTGTTATCATCCAAATCGTTGCTTATTCGGAGAAATAATTATGCTCAAG
This sequence comes from Blastocatellia bacterium, assembly GCA_022615215.1. Lineage (GTDB taxonomy): Bacteria > Acidobacteriota > Blastocatellia > UBA7656 > UBA7656 > JAKEHD01. The sequence goes on along the minus strand of JAKEHD010000592.1, from coordinate 2,358 downwards.
GACAAAAAACTCGCGGTGCTGGGAGCGGGCAAGCTAGGCGAAACGCTCATAAGAGGATTGCTCGAAGCCGACGTAATCACCATCGATAATGTCATGGTTACGGCCGGGCATCAGCCGAGGCTCGACCTGCTCAAAGAGCGGTTCGGCGTGAAAGGCACTCTCTCTAATCCGGCGGCCGCAGAAGGGGCCGATATTATTTTGTTGAGCGTGAAGCCTCAGACCGTGCCTCTCGTCGTATCGGAGATTAGTGATGTGCTGCGGCCTTCACAATTATTGATATCTGTAGCCGCGTCCGTCAGCACCGCTTTCATAGAAAAACACCTCGCTTCGCCCGTCCCCGTAATACGAGCTATGCCCAATACTCCCTGCATGCTAAACAAGGGGATGACGGGAATCTCTCCGGGAAAGAACGCATCCAAAGAGCACACGGAGCTTGCCAAATTCATTTTCGATTCGGTCGGACGCACCATCGTTGCGGACGAAAAGCACATGGATGCGATAACGGGACTTTCGGCGAGCGGGCCTGCCTTCATATACATCATCATCGAATCGCTTGCCGAAGCGGGCGTAAAGGTCGGCCTCCCGCGCGACATCGCAACAGAGCTTGCCGCGCAAACGGTCGTTGGCGCAGGCTCTATGGTGCTTGAAACCGCAGAGCATCCGGCGAAGCTGAAAGACTCCGTGACCACCCCCGCCGGATGCACGATAGACGGCATACTCGAACTCGAAGAGGGCGGGCTGCGCGTGACCTTGATCAAAGCAGTGGTGAAAGCGACGCACCGCGCAAAAGAACTTCTGGAAACGTGAGCGCAAGCAGAAGGCAGTAAAGCGAGTTGATCGAATAATCGCCCATCAGGTTTTCGAAGTGAAAGCAAGGAACTTCCCTCGCCCGCCTTTATCCGTCATATAAGTTCAGATAAATAAAAAAACTCACCACGGAGACACAGAGGCACAGAGATAAAGATTTCTTTCCTGGTTTTTCTCCGTGTCTCCGTGCCTCCGTGGTGAAATCCCATTCCATTTCTGAACATTTACTACCTGCTTTGTTTATTGACTTGTCATTGGAACCGGGGTATCGTTCCGGCGAATGAAATTAGCGAAAAACGCATACAGGTCAAAGGAGATTTTGCATGCAAAACAGAAAGATCATTAACATCATTATAGTGCTCGCGTTTCTCGGTTTGTGCATAGGCATAGTCTACTTCCGATTCATAAAAGACTCACCGTCTTCTTCCGAAGGGCCTGTGAGCGATTCTCCTGCGCCTGCGGGCGATGCCGTCACCATAAGCTTTTATTCGAGCGACGGAAAGAAGGACTGGGTAGAAGACATAACCAAAGAGTTCAACGCCAAGCGCGTCGAGGTCGACGGCCGTCCAATCTTCGTCAAACTCGAACATATACGTTCGGGCGAATCCTATAGGAAGATCATGGACGGAGACCCTGGCGAGCGGCCCACTATTTGGGGACCGGTCAGCCGTTCGTGGTTCGACCTTATAAACAAACGATGGAGCAATCTCAAAGGCGGCGAGTTCGCAACAGACATCCGGCCTACAGTAAAGATCGCGCTCGTTATAGCGATGTGGGAGCCTATGGCTTCGGCGCTAGGCTATCCGGCAAAGCCCATTGGCTGGAGCGATATAGTCAAGGTGGCGACTCAGCCGGGCGGCTGGTCCAATTACGGCCATCCCGAATGGGGACAGTTCAGATTCGGTCACGCCCATCCCGATTACAGCACTTCGGCCATGCTCTCGGTCATATCGGCCACTTATGCAGCGGCGGGCAAGACTGCCGGTCTCAGCGCCGCCGATCTGCAAAATCCCTCGGTCGTAAATTCGGTGGGCGCGCTCGAACGCGCAATAGTTCATTACGGCGAAAGCTCCTCCTGGTTGATCGAAAAAATCTGCACTCGCGGGCCGAGCTATCTGAGCGCCGTCCCCGTTTACGAAAGCAGCGTCATCGCAGCCAATACCAAGTTCCCGAACAAGCCCTTCAAGCTCGTCGCGGTCTATCCAAAAGAAGGCACCTTCTGGGAGAGTCATCCGGCGGGCATAGTCCAGGCCGACTGGGTTACAGAAGAGCAGAAGAAAGCCGCGCGCGTATACCTGGATTTCCTGGTTGCGAGAGAACAGCAGGCCAGGACTTATAATTACGGTTTCCGCCCGGCCATAGACGGCCTGCCGCCCGCGTCGCCTTTCGACATCGCTCACGGAGTCGACCCGCAAGCTCCTCAAAGAGAACTGGAAGACGTATCCGAAGAGGTATTCCAGCGCGCGAACGAACTCTGGCACAAGGTCAAAAAGAAGGCCACCATAATCATGCTGCTCGACGTTTCAGGCTCCATGCAGGGACCGGCCCTCG
>JAKEHD010000591.1 GCA_022615215.1 Blastocatellia bacterium | reverse complement strand
CGAGTCGGGGACGCGGCAAAGGAGTATCAGCTACTGACCACCGACCCGCACTCCTGCGCAGGCCAGCCTGGCCGTTCGCGCTCTTCGGCCCTCGCCGCGCCCGGCGCGAACGTAATCAGACTCGAAAAAAGGGCCGGTCCAAACTCGCGTCCGAGCCTCGCTTGCGCGCTCAGGATGCGGAGACTTTCGGACGGGCGCAACTGGTCACCGTGCTGGTCGGGTTTGCTCTGAGCGGCTTCGTAGCCTTGTCCTACGAAGTTATTTGGAGCCGGGTGCTTGCCTTGATAATAGGCTCGTCGGTTTATGCCTTCAGTATAATGCTGATGACCTTTCTGATAGGGCTTGCCCTGGGCGCTACTTTCGCCTCGCGCATAGTCGATAGAATCCGCCGCCCGGTCTTTACATTCGCATTGATAGAGATAGGCGTCGGAATCACTTCTCTGATAGGGGCGTACCTCTTCAATGAATTGCCATACATATTCGTGCAGATATACGGATGGCTGGAAGGGTCTGCGTTCGCCGTTCTGCTGCTGGCGCGCTTCCTGGTCGCGTCCTTCGTGATGATCGTGCCGACGCTCATGCTCGGCGCTATCTTTCCGCTCGTCGTCAGGATAATCTCTGCAAGCAGAGGCGCGCTCGCCCCCGGTCGCACGGTGGGCGATGCCTATGCGGCGAACACCGTCGGGGCCATCGCCGGTTCTTTTGCGAGCGGATTCGTTTTGATCCCCTGGCTCGGATTGCTCGGCAGCCTGAAGGTATCGGCGGCCCTGAACTTCGTCGTGGCGGGCGCTCTGTTTCTGGCCTCGCGGCGAAGCATGGACCGACGCGCGGTTTCGAAACATGTGGACGCGAAGACGCAGAAGGACGCCGCGCCGCCGCCGCGATTGAGTATGCCTTTCGGTTTGCGCGGCTCTGCGTTGGCGGGCTGTTGTGTCGCGGCGGCGCTCGTGCTCGTGGTCGTGGTGTTCGACCCGCCCTGGGATTCGGATGTTATGTCGAGCGCAGTATACAGATATGCGCCTTCGCTCAGTAAAATGAGCCGCCGGGAATTTTCCGAGTATCTCAGGAATGGTCAGGGCGAGACCTTGTTTTACAGAGAGGGCATAACCTCCACGATAGCCGTGCAGCGACAAAGCGGCCACCTCGTCCTCAAGGCGAACGGAAAACCCGAAGCCTCGACCGCAGGCGATATGCCCACTCAGGTGCTCATAGGCGCTCTCCCGCTGCTCGCGCGCCGGCAGTCGGACGATGTGCTCCTGATAGGACTCGGCAGCGGGGTCACGCTCGGAACCATAGAGCAGTTCCCTGTAAAGCGCGTAACCTGTGTGGAGCTTGAGCCTGCGATGATCGAAGCCTCGCGCTTCTTCGACGATGTGAACAACCGCCCGCTCGACGACCCTCGCCTGCGTATGGTCGCAAACGACGGCCGCAATTATATATACACGACCGGCGAGCGGTTCGACGTTATAGTCTCAGAGCCGTCGAACCCCTGGGTTACGGGAGTGGCCAACCTCTTCACGCTGGAGTATTTCAAGCGCGGTGCCGACAGGCTCAAAGAGGGCGGCCTCTTCAGCCAGTGGTTGCAGATATACGAGATGCCGCCCGAAGATGTAAAAGTCCTCACAGCCACTTTTCATGCGGCTTTTCCTTACGTTCATATATTTCGCGGGGCCGAAGGCGACCTCATGCTGTTAGGCAGTCGAAGCCCTATAGAACTGAATCGAGAAGTGATCGAATCTCACTTCGCCGATAAACGAATCGCTTCGGAACTCGGTCGCGTCAACACGAACTCGGCCGGAGACCTTCTATCGAGATTCTATCTCGGTACGAGCGAGGTGGCCCGCTTTTCGGCCGGAGCGCCGATCAACACCGATGATAACGCCTTGATCGAATTCAGCGCGCCGCGTCATGTGGGCACCGCCGAAGAGACCGTGGAACTCAACGTGCAGCAGTTGCTCTCTGCCGCAGGATCCCCCTTGCCCTACATGGGCGAAGAGACGATGATCGCTGGCACGCAGGCCGATTTTCTGCTCGAAGCGGCGCTCGGCGCTGTGAAGCGCAAAGATGAGAGCCGGGCCGAACAGTTCGCCCGGTATTCGCTCGATATATTTGAGACGGCACGCACACACGGCGTGCTCGGCGAACTGCGGTTCGCGCGCAAGGACGAGCAAGCGGCGCTCGACCACTGGCACCGCGCGCTGGAGCTTGAGCCGGATCATTTTTATACGCTCATCAATATGGGCAAGCTCTACCTCGGCAGAGAGGACGCCCCTCGCGCCGCGCCTTACCTCGACCGCGCCATCAAGGCCGACCCTAAGAGCGCGCGCGCGCGCCACCTGCGCGGTCTCGCATATCAGGTGGCGGGCGATGATCTCAGCGCCGTCCTCGAATATCGCAAAGCCCTGCCCGATGCCAAATACGCGCGCAGCACGGAAAACTTCTATCTGAACTTCGGGACCGCCCTGGTCCGTTTGGGACTGTATGAAGAATCGGCGCAGATGTTCGAAGAGTACGTCAAGCTTGCGCCCAAAGACTATGAAGGCCGCTATCAACTCGGCGCGGTCTACGAGATACTGGCCGAGCGCACGCTCGATGACCCGATGACCTATCGCGCCATAGATGAGTTGAAACGCGCGCTCACGCTCAAACCCGATCACGCGATGTCGCATTATTATCTGAGCAAAGCCTATCGCCGCCTCGGCCAGTTCGACGAAGCCGAGGCCGAGTTCCAGATGTACGAAAACCTCACACCGTAATCGGGCCATCAGTCTTCAGCCGTCAGCCATCAGCCGTCAGCCATCAGAGCAAGTATTCAACCACCGTATTACACGGATAGCCGAAGAATTTATCTGAGAAATCCGTGTAATCAGTGGTTCAAACTTTTAGCTGATAGCTGATAGCTGATAGCTGATAGGATAACGGTTTCCTTTTTCCGCGAAATAATTTAAAGTATTTCGGTTGCAACTTTTCGGGTGCTCGCGCGTTCATTTCGGTAGCGCCGGTCAACGCATCACACAAGCACCGGCCAGACGACCTGGGGTTCCCGGCCACGAGTAAGCACCGGGAGGCAGCATCGAACGAGTTGAAAAATCAAGTAGTTCCGATACAGAGTCCATGTTCGTATCCGTTTCGGCTTTGCCCTGACAATTAAAAAGAGGGTCAGATGTACGGACTGAAAAAAATCGCTCTTGCAACAGCCGTAGTTTTTCTTTCAGGGCTTTTCCCCGTCTCGCAAGCCACAGCCGCCCCCGACCGCTCCATTATGGAAGCCCTCCTCGACGGCCACAAAGTAGTGAACGTCGTGGATGATTTTCTGGCGTTCTGGGAGCAGGCGAAGCGGCAATACCCGCGCCGTCAGCGACGGCTCTGGAAGCGAATGGTCGAAGACAGGCATCGCGATTACTTCGAGCGGGCCGTCTACCGGGGCGCTGACCCTGAGCAGCGCCGCCTGATGCTCGACCTCTTTTTAGCCGTCGTGCCCGAACGCATAGACGCCATCCGCGAATTCAACAAAGAGATCAATAGCCGCCTGATCGAGACCCTGATTTATTTCAAATCCCGTTTCCCTGAGTACCGCCATAGAACGGACCTCTACATAGGATTGAGCATGTTCATGTTCGATGGATCGGTGCGCGCCGTGCAGAATGAAGAAGGCATGCCCGACACGCTCTGTCTCGGCGCCGACGTGCTGGCCGATTACTCCGCCAAAGAACTCCGTATGGCCGTAACTCATGAACTCTTTCATCTCTATCACTTCGGCCATCTCTTTCAGGAACCTTCGCTTCCCGAAATCAGGAAGGCTCATACGAGATTGATGATCGAAGGAATGGCCGTCGCCGCCGCCGAAGCCGTTTATCTTTACGAGCCGAACGATCAATATCTCCACTTTTCGAGAAGGGAGTATCTCTCTCAGCAAGCCGATCTCGCCTTCAACTCGCAAAAGTACCTTGAGCTTATCCTTGTAGACGCGCCGCCGGAGCAGTACGAGCAGTGGTTCAGCAGCGCGCCTTCGCGCGAAGTTCCTCTGCGCGGTGGCTATATGCTCGGATACGAAGTGACCAGGCGCGTGCTGGCCGCTTACACTCTCGAACAGATGGTGCGAATGACTCCCGCCCAATTGCGCGAGCACGCCGAAGAACAACTGGCCGCCATGACGACCGACGGCGTGCTGATGATGGCCGCTTCCAGTTGAATTCTCCTGCTGAAACTATAAGCCTTCGATAATCCGCTTTTGTCTTTGAGACGGTTTGACGTGTACGAGCGTCGGCTGTACAATCCGCCCTTTATCGAGTATCGTTACCGGCGCACGTAAGAAAGAAATCTTTTGAGAAAGAAATCTTTTGAGAAAGAGATCTTTGACGTGCCCTTTTATCGAGGCTTATCGAAATCATAAGGAGGACTGACGGGTGGACGAGTTATTGACGAAAGACAATCTATACTATCGCGACCTGGCGCGACAGATCGCAGACCAACATATAAGACCCCTGGCCGCCGAGCTTGACCGCACGGGCGAATATCCCTGGAGCGTCATAAAAGCTCTGCAAGAACAGGGACTCATGGGAATATGGATACCGAAAGACTACGGCGGAGAGGGAGCGGGGCTGCTCAACCTGTGCATCATGTGCGAGGAGATGTCTCGCGCCTGCGGCGGCATAGGCTGCACTTATGTGGTCAACGCTCTCGGCTCGTTCCCCATCATCCTCGGCGGCACCGAAGAGCAGAAGAAGAAATACCTGCCCGACATAGCTGAGGGCAAAAAGCTCATAGCCTTCGCGCTGTCTGAAAAAGACGCGGGTTCCGATGCGGGCAGCCTCAAAGCGAGGGCCGAGCGCGTGGGCGACGACTACGTTATAAACGGCGACAAGAAATGGACGACCAACGGAGCGGCGGCGAATCTTTACACAGTCTTCGCGTCTGTGAATCCCGAACGCGGCACGCGCGGAGTGACGGCCTTTATAGTCGAGCGCGAAACGCCCGGATTCGAATTAGGAAAGCGCGAAGACCTGATGGGCATACGTTGCGTGCCAGTCAACGAAACGCATTTCAGGGATTGCCGCGTGTCGGCTTCTCAACTGCTCGGCGGAGCGGAAGGGCGCGGCTTCAAACACGCCATGATGACGCTCGACGTGGCGCGTCCGTTCGTGGCCGCGCAGGGAGTAGGGATAGCTCAGGGCGCGCTCGACCTCGCGCTCGAATACACGAAGAACCGTCAGCAGTTCGGTCGATCGATAGCTTCGTTTCAGGGCATACAATTCATGCTCGCGGACATGGCCACACAGGTCGAAGCGGCGCGACAATTGGTCTACGCAGCCGCCCGCGCAGTCGATGCGGGCGCGAAAGACGTGTCGAAGATCTCAGCTATGTCGAAAGTCTTCGCTACGGACACGGCCATGCGAGTTGCGACCGACGCCGTGCAACTATTCGGCGGGTACGGTTACTGCCGCGATTATCCTATAGAGAAGTACATGCGCGATGCCAAGATCACACAGATATACGAAGGGACCAATCAGATTCAGCGCATGGTGATAGGCCGCGCCCTCATACGCGAAGGCGCATCCGCTTAGACCGCACCGACGAGGAGCGAGGGCGAGGAAGAAAGGAATCTTGAAGAAAGGAATCTT
>JAKEHD010000590.1 GCA_022615215.1 Blastocatellia bacterium | reverse complement strand
AGCTATCAGCTATCAGCTATCAGCTATCAGCTATCAGCTACAGACGATCAGCCAAAAGTTTCGAACCACAGATCACACGGATTTCACAGATATTTTTTGTGTTATCTGTGTTATCTGTGGTTGAATGCCGTCCCTGACGACTGATGGCTGAGGACTGAGGACTGATAGCTGACGGCTGACGGCTGAAGACTGACGGCTGATGGCTGAGGGCTGAGGGCTGTGTAATCAGTGGTCGAAGCAGGCAACTTTTCCCCGTGCCTGATGCATCCTGCCGATGGCCGCGTTTCTAGAGGCGCGGCCTCACACGAACCGCTCATCAAATAAACTCCGGAGGAAAGGAAATGAGAAAAAAGCTCATCACCCTCGCTATATTGCTTTCGTTTGTGGGACTTGCGATGCCTGCGGCAGCCCTGGCCCAGCAAGGCAGAGACGAGCGAGGAACGAGGTTTATCAGGAGAGGAAAGAACGGCATCAAGGTAGGCGATAACGCCATCACCTTCTTCGACGGTCCCGGCATAGTGAATTACGAGCACAGGCACAGATGGATGGACAGCCCCGGCGGCGCTGCTACGGTGATAGGGATAGGCGCGGGCGCGGGCGCTGTGACGGGTGGCGTCATCAAGGGAAAGAAAGGAGCCGTGATAGGCGCTCTCGTGGGCGCGGGTGCGGCGACGGGCGTATGGCTATATAAGAACCGCCGCCACAAGCACAGGATTTTCTGAGGCGAACACAAAGCATGAGGTGTAGTCATAATGTATGGCCCGATGATCGGTTGCTTCGATCATCGGGCCTCTTTGTCGGAGAGGGCTACTCTGCCAGTATATTGCGATAGACCTCCGGGTCCACGTTGCCGCCGCTCACTACGCAACATACTGAGCGGTCTCGAAAGCACGCGAGCAACGTCTCACGTCCTCTTCCTCCAAGCCGCACAACGTAAGCGTGGTTCGACTTCTTTGATTCGAGTCATTTTATCTTCAGTGACAAGCACCATGTTGTACTCTACCGCAATGGCGGCCATCCAGAGATCGTTTTCTTGAATGCCGAGTTCCTTCGATGTAGTTCGATCAACCAGGTCTTCCGGCCACTGTTTCTTGAGCTTGCCTTTGCTGTCGACCCGGCCAAATCGCTTGAATAGGGCGGCCCTTATATCGGAGTAAGGGGCGGTGGTATGGCGGCCGATCTCTCGGATTTTGAATACCTTCATGGCCTTTTCGATAACCTCTCGCCGGTTCGAATCAGCGCTCAGGTAAACTTTGTGGCCGTACTCGATTTCAGCAACAACGACACGAGAAACATAAACATAATGCTCGCCGCCGATGTCCTGAATGAAATCCACCATATCTTGATGGTACGGATTGTACCCGTCCCAAAACGCAGACGCCGCGTTGGTGTCGAGAAGATAAACATCCATGCATATTACTCCTCGTTCAACCAATTCAACATCTCAGAAATCTTGCGGTCGTAGACAGTCGTGAGTCGAGCGAGTAACCGGTCGGCACGAGCCTCTTGAAATTCTTCTGAGATAAGTTCATAAAGCGGGATATAAGCAGTAAAGCCCTCTGAATAGTAGCCATCGAACTCAACGAATGGAATCGGGCGCGCCACCTCTCGAAAGCTATCGAGCAGTTCGCGCTCCAATACGGGTGGCAGGTCGTAAGCTTGCAAAATAGCGGCATCAAGTTGCAGAAGTAATGCCATTAAAGAATGTGTCGCCGACCTGGATGAGCTTTTTTGCCTTTCTTCTATTCGATAGTGTAATTCCCGGGAGAGCATATCTATTCTTCTCCCGGAGACCAGGTATTCGGGTGGCGGTATTGGCAAAGAGCGAAATGTCTTGATACGGTTATCTCTTTCCTCATCTTTATCGAACGAATATGCATTAGCGACAGGAGAATTCAGCAGTGCGGCAAGCGCATAAATCGAGATTGATTTATCAGGCCAGAAGGCAAAGAACTGTTTTGAGAAAGCCATGCCAACCGAGTCAGCGACGGCGCCAATTCGCCACGACCTGCCTCCAAGTCGCGCCGCATTGCAAACAGCTTTTGGAAATTTCCAGGGGTACTTGAATGCATTGTCATGTTGATCTTTCGGAAGAAGAGAGAGGTATTGCTGCCCTTTTATGCCATATTGAAGCAGGCTGCCCTCAACACGAGCGAATCCTTTCATGTAGCCCGGTTTTTCTATATCCGAGATCACATCAGTTCTATGTCCTTTGCTTTTTCTGCTTCTGCCTTTCCAATGAATGCCCTGGTGGATGGTGGTCACGCTCCCAAGTTTTGGGTATTCTTCCATGTAGCTCCATATTCGAGACAAACGCGGTTGCCAGAGGGAAAACGCCTTTGATCCCTTCTGGGAAACAGCCTTTACATCCGTAGTAGCTGGCGGTTCTTCTCCTCTCCTGAAGAGTTCCAGACCAGCCCTTTTGTCAACCACGCGACAGGTAACGACCACCTGAGTGTTTTCTTCTTTTCTATCTGAAGCCAGTAAAAGAACGGTGCGAGCGGCGGAATAGTTGAACACTTCCGGCATCTCTATTATTTCAACCTTGCCATAAGCATTTGCCAGTTTATAGTGAGCGTCGCGGTAAGCTGCGCCAGTGCCGATGAAACGAACAGGCAGAACCATTCCTAGAAGTCTCGGCGGTTTGGACAGAACGCGCCTGAGCAGTTCGGCCGGTTTCTGGAGATACTGTATTCGGTCTCCGTACTGCTTCCTTTCAGTGGGATTGAAATCCTCGAACGGCGGATTGCAGAGAAGAACGTCGGCTCTACCAAGCCCTTTTTCCAAAAGAGTTGTGCCATATACATCTTCGTTATGCAACTGCCAGCCATCAGGGTTTGGATAGTCAGCCAATATAAGAGAGAGAAGACAAACTTCATGGGCAAACGTGTCAATCTCTATACCCACAAGCCGCTTTACGAAGTAGTTATGACGCTGCCTGTCTGACATTGTCGAAGGCAAAAGCTCTCGAAGCCGCCGCATCGCTGATATGAGAAAGATGCCATGTCCGGCACAGGGCTCCAGTACATGGCGATCACTTTCCGGTAAGTCTTGAAACGGTAACTTGCGAATCAAATATTCGGCCACATTAGTTGGGGTACTGTGTGTGCCTAAAGTTTTGCGCGTCTCCTTCGTTATAAGTGTGTTTTCGTATATAAAAGCCAAATCATCCACCGAAAGATTCTGGAAATGAAACGCCGATGAAATCAATGACCAAGTATGATCCGCAATACCTCGCTTATAAGTCACAGATGTAAGGGCATCATTTGAACCAGCGTTGTAATGATACTCGACAGCCTTTAGCACCTCGACGGCATCATCCGAGTTCCATCCCCCTGGAAAACTTCTATCGCGAAACACCTTTGCTGCGATGAAGCGAAAGACCAGGCGAAAGAGATATTCCGGGTCGGGCTTTTTACGATTGTGTTGCCTATAGAAATCTACAATGCTTGCAAGAATGTCTCTGAGGAGTCGGTCCAACTTCTTGTGAATCATTCCTTCTAAAGCAGGCATCAGTCCTATATCGACAAAATCCAATTGAACAGGCTCTGTGTCGAAGTGTATCGCCTTGGCTCTTAAAATACACGCAGGGCTCCAAAGTGATTCGTTAATAATAAAGGCATTCTCTATTTGCTCATGGCTGATACGTTCTTTAAGTTCCGGGTCGCCGCTTTCAGTAATTTTCCAGCGATCTATTGTTTCGGCTCCTATTTCAAAGATCATCGGCGCGCCAAGCGCCCGGTGTTGTACAACATGGGCCGCACCGGATAAGCCATTAGATACAATGACACCGATACAGGCGTCACGATATGAGGGTAGGCTTTGTGCGAACCCGGCCAAAGGGATGCTTCGTACTGAAGGGGATGATTGAGTCACATCGGCATATTCATAATCAGAGAGGAGTAGCTTGTCGTGGTAGCCTATAGAGCGCATCCCTCGCTTGATTCTCAACAAATCGCTTCTACGGCTTTCATCTGCGAGCATCATATTATCTCTCCAGATTTTCAATTCACCCCTTTAATTCTAGGATGTTTTCATTGAGGCTAAAAAGGACATCTCTACTGTCCAGCCACGACATAGAGAATGCTGGATATGCCGCCTTTCGGTTGCTAACGTCTATTTACTGCTCTTTCCTACACGCAATCGGGGCGTGCTCTATGGGTAGGCATTTTACAGCTTTGAGATGTCCGGCGCAACGAAAGAAACCCAATCTCACATACAGTCATCGGATACTACTCCGCCAGTATGTTGCGATAGACCTCCGGGTCCACGTTGCCGCCGCTCACTACGCAACATACCGAGCAGTCTCGAAAGCGTGCGGGTTCTGTGAGCAGCGCGCCGATTGCGAGCGCGCCCGTAGGCTCGGCCTTGAGATTCGCAAGCCGGAAAAGCATCCGCAACCCTTCCTTTATATTCTCTTCGGGGACTTCGACTATGCCCGCTATCGCTTCGCGCAGCACAGCCCAGTTATGACGGCCTATGCTTACGGTTCGCGCTCCGTCGGCGATGGTCTGAGGCTCAGTTTCGTTTACGACTATGCGGCCTGCCGCGAGCGACCGGGCCGCATCATTTGCAATCAGAGGCTCGGCCCCAACGACCGGCGTTTCGTCGCCTGATGCGCGAAGCCCCTGAATCAACCCTGCCGTAAGCCCCCCGCCGCCTACGGGCGCGATGATGAAATCGAACCTGCGGCCGAGTGCGGCGAGTTCGCGGCCGAGGCTTGCGTTGCCCTCTATCACAAGAGGGTCGTCGTAGGCGCTCGCTATGTAAGCCTCCGGGTACTGGTTTGCGAGTTCGGCGACACGCTCTGCGCGGCCCTTGCTTTTTATATCGATCAGGTCCGCCGTAGCGCCGTACTCACGCACGGCATCGATCTTCACCTGAGCGGAGTTGTCGGGCATGACGACTATGCATGCTTTGCCGAGCAACTGGCATGCATAAGCCATCGCCTGGCCGTAGTTGCCCGAAGATGCGGTTATGATGCGGCGCTCCTTCACCTGAGAGGCGAGCGTGTAGGCGGCGCGGAATTTGAAGCTGCCCGTATGTTGAAAAGTCTCGCTCGCTATCGTCACCTGCGCGCCAAGCCGTCTCGATAATCGCAGGGGTTCGATTATGGTTGTCGCGCGAGCCATTTCGCTGAGAGGTCTCGGAGAAGTCTTCGTCTGATCCATAGATCGAAAATATAACAGCCCATGGGCGAAGGCGCACGCCCGTCTTGCTTCCTCGCGCTTCTTCCTTAAAATTAGGGTGCGAGGACGCTATGAGAAAAACTTTCCGTATACCGCTAAGAGACGGTCGCCTTATTGAATTGGGACGGCGCACCATCGTGGTCGGAGTCCTCAACGTCACGCCCGATTCGTTTTCCGACGGAGGTATAAACCTTGACCCCGCGCGAGCCATAGACCGCGCCCTGGAGATGGAAAGCGAAGGCGCAGACATTATCGAAATAGGCGGAGAATCGACGCGGCCCGGATCAGAAAGGATCTCGCTCGATGAAGAGATGGCGCGCGTCTTGCCCGTCATCAAGGGGCTTGTCGGCCGAACAGGCGCGCCCCTGACTGTAGATACTTATAAGAGCGAGGTCGCACGCGCAGCCTTGGAGGCGGGCGCAAGCATAATAAACGATGTGAGCGCGCTCCGCTTCGATGAGGCCCTCGCCGATGTCGCGGCGACCAGAGAGGCAGCCCTCGTGCTCATGCACATGCGCGGCGATCCGGCCACCATGCAACGAATCGAACCAAGCCCCGATATCTTCGCCGAAATCGAAAGCGACCTCCGCCGCGCGATAGCGAAGGCGGAAAGTCGAGGGGTCAGGCGAGACCGTATAATCCTGGACCCAGGCATAGGGTTCGGAAAAACCATCGAACAGAATCTCGCTATCTTAAACCGCCTGGACCGTTTTGACGCTCTGGGATTTCCACTGATGATAGGGACTTCGCGCAAGAGCTTCATAGGCCACATAACGGGCCGACCCGCCTCCGAGCGCGCGTTCGGCACGGCTGCTTCGATAGCCGTAGCCATAATGCGAGGCGCTCACCTTATACGCGTTCACGACGTAAAGGAAATGCTCGAGGTCGCCCGCATCACCGACGCTATTTCAGCCATCAGCTATACTGCGCGCGGGATAAAATGAAAGTTTT
>JAKEHD010000589.1 GCA_022615215.1 Blastocatellia bacterium | reverse complement strand
GCCGATGGTATCTCCGTTCAAAATTGTCATTTCATCCCGCGCACAGTATAACCCAAAGTCTTCCTTTTTCGTGCCTTACGGACAGGTGGAATAGATCACTTGAACTGGCCGAATCGCTTGAGAAGTTTGTAGATGTCGAAAGCGGCACTGAGCAGTCCCGTAAAAAGCCCTATCAAGAGCCACAAAGGCCCGGTTCCGTAATGATTGTCCACGTACCAGCCCGCAAGAGCCGGCACGCCGATCAGCCAGGGAAGGGCCAGCGCCATCCCTGTTGCGGCCAGGGCCTGCCGCCAGCTTATGCCGTCGTCTTTTTTGTCATCGTCCGCAGGCATAAAGATTTCTTTCTTCGCATCACCGTCGCGGAGGCGTGGGGGGAAGAGGCACTGCTCCGGGTTGGTCGGTCGAATCAGTAGCGGCAGGCTTCTCTTCGTACACGTAAGTCTTCAAGCCTTGCGATGTGGCCGCCTTCTGAGTCAGGCGAATGAGCGGCTGAGGATAGACGCCTATCAACATAACGAGCAGCACTGCCACTGCAAGCGCGGTTTGAAGCGGGCGCGAAAGACTGAGTGGCTGAGGTTCCGACTCAGGCTCTATGTACATGGCGCGTATGAAGCGTATGTAGTAATAGAGCGACACGGCGCTCATCAGCACTGCGAGTATCGCAAGCCGCACGAGCCAGGGATTTCCCGTCTCGATCAAACCCATGAAGAGATAGAGCTTTCCTACGAATCCGGCCGTGGGAGGTATGCCGCCTAGCGACAGCAGAAAGATCGTCATCATCACCGTAAGCCAGGGCGCTTTGCGCACAAGGCCGTTAAAGTCTTCCATGCGGTCGCCCGCTATGCCGCGCCTGCGCAGCGCGATTATGCAGCCGAAGACGCCCAGGTTCATGAGCGTGTAGATGAACAGATAGATTATGAAAGCGGTGTAGCCCGTCTGATTGCCCGCGATGAGTCCGAGCAGCGTAAATCCCGCGTGCGAAATCGATGAATAGGCAAGCAGACGTTTGGTGTTGTTTTGAATGAGCGCGGCCAGATTGCCCCACACCATCGTTATGGCGGCGACGATGCCGAGCAAGAGCGCCCAGCCCGGCAGCCCCGCTATGTTGTTTGCAGGGTCGCCCTCAAGCGCGCCTCGCAAATCAGGCAGCCCGTAAAGGAAGAGTCGCCCGAACATTGCAAAGCTCGCCGCTTTCACCGCCACCGACATGAAAGCCGTGATCGAAGTGGGAGCGCCTTCGTAAGCGTCGGGTGCCCACATGTGAAAAGGCACGGCCGCGACCTTGAAGAACATTCCTGCGGCCATCAGTATCATCGAAAGCAGAACCAGATAGCGCATGTCGGCCGGTGTGCCGAGCAGGTTGTAATTCGCGGAAGCCACCGTCGGCAGCGCCGCAGCTATCTTCGCAAGGTTCGTCGTGCCCGTCAGCCCGTAGACGAGCGATATGCCGTAGAGCAGCACGCCCGATGAGAAGGCTCCGAGCAGGAAATACTTCATCGCCGCTTCGTTGGATCTCTGATCGCGCTTCAAAAATCCCACGAGGATGTAGACCGATATGGCCATCAACTCAAGCGATATGAAGAGCGTCAGAAGGTCCACGCCCGACGCCATAAACATCATGCCCGTGACCGAAAAGAGTATGAGCGCGTAGTATTCGCCTCGCTGCTCGCCCTCTGTGTCGAGGTATTTTATCGATAGCAGTATTGACAGCGCCGCGCCGATCAAAAACATGAGCTTGAAGACGACGGCGTAGTTGTCAATGATTATCATATCGAAAAAG
The DNA here is from genome assembly GCA_022615215.1 of Blastocatellia bacterium. GTDB lineage: Bacteria > Acidobacteriota > Blastocatellia > UBA7656 > UBA7656 > JAKEHD01. Next base: position 5,802 of record JAKEHD010000589.1, on the reverse strand, counting down.
CCCGTGCGCGCCGCCTCCCGGCTCGATATGTTGAAGTAAAGAATGCCGAGCGAGACCAGGGAAGCCCCTATGCCTGCGAGACACACCCACGCGACGACCCGTTTGCGGTTTCGCGGGAGCATAACGTCGAGGATGAGCGCCGCGCAGGCGAACAGCGTCAGTATCGCTTCAGGCATTATGAGCTGCCCGGCCTGACGCGCTATGGTCTGAAAATCGGTAGCTGCTTGTAGTAGTGCTGGCATATTGTCTCTTCTTGCAAGTTTTTATCGTTGCGACTGATCCTGCGCGACCGTCTGCGCCTCATCGGTTTTTTCTTTGCCCACCTGAATGCGTTGAGCGGGCGTCGCATCTTTGAAGTAACCGGGCTGCACCTGCGCGACCACTATTTCCGTCTGCGGGTTGATGTAATCGAGCACGGGCTTGGGATATATGCCTATCCAGAAGATCAAAAAGATGAGCGGTGCGAACTGCCACGCCTCGCGCCTGTCAAGATCGGGCAACCCTTCGTTGGCAGGGTTCTTCACCTGACCGAAAAACACCCTCTGATAGAGCCAGAGCATATAGGCCGCGCCCAGAATGATGCCTACGGTTGCAAACGCGCCCCACACGACGTTGGCCTCGAACGCGCCTCGGAGCGCGAGGAATTCGCCTATGAAATTGTTCATCAGCGGAAGCCCCAGCGACGAGAGCGTCACTATCAGAAATATGGTCGAAAAGGTCGGCATAACGTGCGCGAGACCGCCGAACTCAGCGATGTCATAAGTGTGCCGCCGCTCGTAGAGAATCCCTGCGAGCATAAAGAGCGCGCCCGTCGAGATGCCATGATTTATCATCTGCATCACCGCTCCGTTGATGCCGTTCGGATTGAGCGCGAAGAGTCCGAGTACGATGAATCCGAGGTGCGAGACCGAAGAGTAGGCGACCAGTTTCTTCACGTCCTTTTGCGCCATCGCCACGAGCGCGCCGTAGATTATGCCTATGATGGCGAGTATGACCATCACCTGTCGCACTCGCGGATGATTGGCCGCGTCGGGAAACATCGGCAGCGAAAATCGCATGAAGCCGTAAGTGCCCATCTTCAGCAGCACGCCTGCAAGTATGACCGAACCTGCCGTCGGCGCGTCGTAGTGCGCGTCCGGCAGCCACGTATGGAACGGAAACATTGGCGCTTTGATTGCGAACGATAACCCGAAGCCTATGAAGAGCCATATAGCGAGGCCGAGACCGTAGACAGTCTTTATGTGCGGGCCTATGGCCGTGAGCGCCGCTATGTTGAACGAGCTGCGAACGTATTCGGGCGGCAGCGGCGCGCTGTCGTTCTGCTTGTCGAGTCCCTGCGCGCGCAGGATTGCGTTCTCCATCATGTTCATCATCTTGGCGTTGACCTGTCCTCTGCGTTGCGGGTCGGTCAGGCTGCTAGAGGCATACTGACGGGCCGAGTCCAGGACGACATTGGGATTGTTCTGAACCACTACGGGAAAGATGAAGTAGAGTTTGATGACCGCGAGCAGCATGACGACCGAGCCGACGAGCGTGTAGAGGAAGAACTTGATCGCAGAATAGAGCCGGTTCGCGCCGCCCCATATGCCTATGAGGAAGTACATGGGCACGAGCATCACTTCCCAGAATATGAAGAAGAGAAAGAGGTCTGCGGCGGCGAAAGCGCCTATCATGCCTGTTTGAAGAAGAAAAAGCATGATGTAAAACTCTTTCTCGCGCCCCTTCTCGCGAATGTAGGCCCACGAGCATACGACCGACAAGACGCCGAGCAGCGTCGTCAGGAGTATGAGCACGAGCGAGAGACCGTCTGCGGCCAATTGATAACGCGCGCCGAGCAGCGGTATCCACTCGTAGTCCTCTATGAATTGCAACCCGCCGAGCGCCTTGTCATACCCATGCATGCCCCCGCCGAGTCCCGTAACGAGCGGCACTGAGATTAAAAAGCAGAGGCCGATCCAGAGGTTTGAGAACCAGCGGATGCGATTCTTCATTTCGCGGTTGAACAAAAGCAGAAAGAGCGCGCCCAGAGTAGGGAGCCAGACTATCCACGAAAGAATGCCGATACCGAAAATCTTGATGCCGTCAGGCATAGCCAGTGTCTCCTATTTGAAAATTAATTGCCCGTTATCGCCGAGAACAACGCTTTGATAGAAGCCGCTATCGTCGGGTACAGGTATATCAGCAGGATGCCGAACAGTCCCATCGCAAACAGCAGCGCGTAGTTCTGCCAGAATCCCGTCTGAAAGGTGCGGAAGATGACCGAACCCGCGTAAGTGATCCATCCCGTCGCGTTGACCGCAAAGTCGATCCCCTTGTCCCACCAGTCGCTCACTTTGGCCGAAAACCGTGTCAGCCAGCCCGACCCGTTCACTCCGCCATCGACGACCTTCGCGTCGACTTTCCATAGCGCGTTGTTTACGGCCTTGCCCGCTTCGACGCCCTTCACGTCGAGCAGATAATCCCAGTACCACTTGTTGAAGCTCAACTTGTAGAGCGGGCGCAGACGCTCGGTCCACACCTGAGCGAGTTCCGTCCGATGCACGTAGAAGAGCCGCCCAAGCCATATACCTCCCGCTGCGACGGCGACCGATAAGACCATCAGCCCAATCTCCAGCCCGCTAATTCCGGCGTGTTCTGCTTCCGCTGTAGAGACCTTTGCGATCACAGGTTCGAGCCAGTGATCGAAAAGCGGAAGGAGGTGAGGTATGCCTATGAGACCCGCGACCGCCGAACCGCCTGCAAGCACCCATAGCGGCACGGTCATGCTCGATGGCGATTCCTTCGGCTCCGCGTCGTGCGACTCGCCATGACTCGCATGGCCTCCGTGCTCTTCGAGACCCCCTCCCTCACGGTCGGGGTACTGAAGGTTCTTTTTGCGGAATCGTTCCTCGCCCCAGAATGTGAGCGCCATGAGCCTCGTCATGTAAAAAGCGGTCATCCCCGCCGTAGCAAGTCCGATGAACCATAGAACCTTTTCGCCGCCGAATATGTGAGCCGAAAAAGTCTTCCACAGTATCTCGTCTTTAGACCAGAACCCCGCGAACGGAATGATGCCGCAGATGGCAAGCCACCCGATCATCATGGTTTTGTATGTCGCGGGCATGTACTTTTTGAGGCCGCCCATCCTGGGCATCTCCTGTTCATGGTGTAAGCCGTGTATGACCGAGCCTGATCCTAAAAAGAGCAGTGCCTTGAAGAAAGCGTGCGTGAAGACGTGAAAGATCGCGGCTATGAAAGCGCCAACGCCCGCGCCTAAAAACATGTAGCCGAGTTGCGATACGGTCGAATAGGCCAGCACCTTCTTTATATCGGTCTGAGTTATACCAATCGTCGCGGCGACGAATGCCGTAAGGCATCCGATGAGCGCGACGATCATCATCATAGTCACGCTGCGCTGAAAGATGAAGTTCGTGCGCGCCAGCATAAACACTCCCGCCGTCACCATCGTGGCCGCGTGTATGAGCGCAGAGACGGGCGTCGGACCTGCCATCGCATCGGGCAGCCAAATATATAGCGGTATCTGCGCGCTCTTGCCCGTAGCGCCTATGAACAATCCCAGAGCGAGCCACGACATTATTCCGAATTGCCACAAGCCTTCGACCTCGTAGTTTTGCGCAGCTATATCTGTGGAGAGTTGGCTGAACTCCAATGTGCCGAACGTTGCAAACACTCCCATGACGGCGAGCGCGAATCCGAAATCGCCTATGCGGTTGACGACGAAGGCTTTCTTCGAAGCGTCGGCGGCCTCCTCGCGGTCGAAGTAATAACCTATCAAAAGGTAAGAGCAAAGCCCCACGCCTTCCCACCCGATGAACATGACCATGAAGTTCGACCCCATAACCAACAACAACATCATGAACATGAAAAGGTTCAGGTAGGCGAAGAAGCGATAGAAGCCCTTATCGCCATGCATGTAGCCTGTGGCGAAGACATGTATCCAGAAGCCCACGAAGGTGACGATGAACATCATCACAAGCGATAGTTGGTCTATCTGATAGCTCCAGGTTATGTTGAAGTTCGCGAGCGTGCCCGCGTTTTGTCCTTCGGTTTGGTGAGCGAGTCCGCCGGGCATCCAGGTGAACGAATGCGGGAAGCCTCCGGCCTCGGTCGTGATATAGGGCTTGTCTTCGTGCGCGGGCGCATAGTTTGAGGCATATTCGAAAAACGCCCCGATGGTCAGCGCAAGCGAGAGCAGAACACTGCCGCATCCTATCCACGAGATGGCGCGTTCGCCGAGCCGGAGCTTGCGGCCCAGAATGAAGTTGATCAGAAACCCAAGAAGCGGAAAGACCGGGATGAGCCAGACGAGTTTTAGCATAAGTTAATTACCACTTGAGCAGATCGATCTCATCGATAGAGACGGTCTCGCGATTGCGAAACAGCGATATGACTATGCCGAGGCCGACGGCGGCTTCGGCCGCGGCCACGACTATGATGAATATCGTGAAGACAGGCCCGGCGAGCGGATTCACGTCCAGACCTTTGGCAGCGAGCGCCGCCTCGTTGAGTTGCAGATAGCGCGAAAACGCGATCAGGTTCAAATTGACCGCGTTCAGTATGAGTTCTATCGACATAAAGATGATGATGATGTTGCGGCGCGACAGCACGCCGGCCACTCCCACGACGAAGAGCAGAAAGCTCAACATCAGGAAGTTGACGAGCGTAGGCTCGAATCGTTTGATGAACGGCTCTCCCTGAGCCTGCAATATGAGCGGAGCGATGTAGAGGGCCGCGCCCATTATAAAACTGATCACTAAGTCTCCCTCCCTTCAAACTTCAGCCGTCAGCCATCAGTCTTTTAAATCCCCTCCCTTACAGTCGGGGTACTGAAGTTCCGCTCCGTCGTCTGTAGCTGATAGCTGATAGCTGAACCGAAGTCATTCGTAGAACTTCTCCTGTTTGCTTCCGCGCGCGAGCAGCACCGCGCCGACCATCGCCACAAGCAACAACAAGGAAGCGATTTCAAAAGGCAAAGCGGCCTGCCGGTAAAGCTCTTCGCCAACCCTTTGCGTGTCCTGGGATATGGTGCCGGCCCCTGCCTCGGTGCGCTCTCCGGGCGCATCGCGGGCTTCGGTCACGCTGCTAAGGGTGCTCGGCCGAAACGCGGGCTGCGCGGGGTTCATAGCGAAGTAAAAAGAGATGGCCAGCAGGAAAGCTATAATCACCGCCCACCACATCTGCCCCGTGTACAGCTTCACGCGGGCCTCTTCTTCGGCGCGCGTCTGCACGAGCATTATGACGAAGAGAAACAATACCATCACCCCGCCTACATAGACGAGTATCTGAACGCCCGCCACGAACTCTGCGCGCAGCAGAATGAAGAGCAGCGCCACGTTCACGAGAGTCGAGATCAAAAAGAGCGCCGAATGTATAGCCAGCCGCGCCGTCACCACGAAGACGCTCATTATCAGCGTCATGAAGGCCAGCACGTAAAAGAGCACCGCTTCCAGACCGTGTAGTTGCATCGCAACCCCTTAGAGCTTCAAAGATGAATTATGAATTGATGAACGATGAAAATTCGAGACCCCCTCCCTCACAGTGGAAGGCACAGGGCCTTCTACAGGGGTACTGATGCTTCATCGCTCATTACAGATCATCGCTATCTCGTATAGCGGACATAGTTGATGCCCTTTTCGAGCATCTCCCGGTCCCACCTGAACCCTGACCGGTGATACACCGCAAGCTCGAAACTTTGCGTCAACTCCAGACAATCCGTAGGGCACGCCTCCGAACACAAATTGCAAAACATGCACCTCGACGTGTCGAACGTGAACGTAGTCAGCACCTTCTTCTTGTTCACCT
>JAKEHD010000588.1 GCA_022615215.1 Blastocatellia bacterium | reverse complement strand
TAATCTTCATCGCTGCCCCGTTGAGCCTTTTTCATTGGCTGCGTTCGCAATCAGCAAAGCGCATAATGGATCCTTTGAAACCTCGGACCAGCGCACGGCCTTCGGGGGGCTGCTCGGATTTCTTCGATTGTTTTCAGAGTTGTCGAAGTAAGCTATCACTTCGATCTGTGTACCCTTTGGCAGAGCGACGGGCCGCTTGTAAATGTATGTCGGCTGCCAGTCGAACCTGTAGCCTCGCGCCCACACGAGTATCTCCTGTGAGCCTTCGGGGCGGCGGGCCGTTGCCTGAAGAGACACTACGAGCGGGTTCACACACGGACGGATCGCAACCGCTTCCGCATCTTCATTCAAGGTGAAGGTCGCAACGACGCGATGAGACTGGACCCCTGCGGGTATCATCGCATCGGGACTCGTAATAGCAACCTCGCGCGCCTGTTTGCGAGGCGGTGAGGTGGCGAAGTAGAGACCGACCTCGCTCGAATCTTTTACGGCCTCGCCCGCGCCGCGATAATGAATTTCCAAAACTATCGAAGAGCCTGCCCTGACAAGTTGCGCCGTTCCTTCGGGAAGAGCGACCGTGTTTTGCCCCGGCATCCATGTGCCCAGAACAGAAGATAAGCTCCTGATGCGAGAAGAGTTTCCCTTTACCTCTTTTACCTGTTCGATTCCCGATCCACCTTCTACAACATATATGGTCGCGCAATGGACGACCGAGCCGTTGCCGGGACGCAGATCTACGGCCGTGACCCATCGGTCTTCTTTGATACTGCCTGCGAGCGCAATCGGGCGACGTTCGTCCGCATCGGATGCGACCTCCTGCTCGGTTTCAGGCTTCAAAACCATGTCGGGCTTGCCGAGCGGCCAGTCGTCGGAGACGAGCGGCTCTTTAGGCAGGTTTTCGGGTTTTCCGGGAGGCGCGCCGCCTTCGACCCAGTTCACTATCATGTCTATCTCGCGTTGAGTCAGCGCGGGAGTATTGCGGAACTCTCCATAGCCTTTCACAGCCTGCCAGGGCGGCATGCGCTTTTCGAGCAACTCCTCTTTGATGGCCTTTGCCCAGGGGCGCGCCTCTTCATAAGTGACGAACGACCAGGGCGCTATGCCGCCCTCGTGATGGCACGCGAGGCAGTTGCGTTGCAGGACGCGCACCACCTCTTTGTTGAACATTATCTTCGTCGTTATAGGCTCGTGCGCGCCTCCCGCGCCGGGCCAGAGTAAAAAGGCGAAAGGCAAAAGGCAAAAGGCAAAAATCAGGGCTACAGGTTTTCTTCTTATGGGTTGAATACCGTAGCTCGGCCATGAGTTTCTATCTGCATCTCTCATACTGATTTTCCCTCTCTTATTTCGCCTTCATGTTATAAAGGGCCTCGCCAATCCGCCTTGCGCCGATTGGGGCGGCCCTTTTTGTTTCGACTAAAACATCCGCTCGTTTCTTCTACTTGTTTTGACTGGCCGGAGTCGCTTCCTTATGCTTGACCTCATCCTTGTCAAGCGTGTAGCTTATCCAGCCTATCATCATCTCTTCCCACGTCTGATCGCCCCAGCGCACCTCTTTGGTCGGGTCCGGATTGTATTTGTTCTTCGCAGAGTTGTCGAAGTGCGCAAGGCAATCGACTCGCGTACCTTTAGGCGCTGCCACAGGCTCCTTCAACAGATAATAGCTCTGCCAGTTGAAGTCATACCTGGGCACAGAGAGTATGATCTTCGATGTGCCGTCGGGATAAGTGATACGTATCTCGAAGTCCTTCCCTCGATAATGCATGTGAGGCATGAGCGAGCGAATCTGCGCGTCCTCTGTGAAAGTGTAGGATGATCTCACTTCATAATTCGCGTCGCCAGGCGGAATCACAAGCCTCGTGTTCATGACGGGGCGAGTCATTATGTCGTATTTGGGCGTCTCTTTCGCAAAGACCAGACCTATGTAAGAACGGTCTTTTACAGCCTTGCCGTTGGGCGTGTAGTGGACCTGAAAGACGAGCTTCGACCCGGCGGGTATCTTGCGGCCAAGCCCTTCGGGTATTATCGCAGGTTGCTCGCCCGGCGCGTATCCGGCCAGAAGTTTTTGCTGGCTGCCTCCCTGTATGAAGACGATCACGTGATGTACGACAGACCGCTCGCCCGGACGAATTTCGGCCGCCTGGACCCACCGGTCTTCTTTGAAGTTAGTCGGCACAGAGAAATACTTATAGTCTACGGTGCCTTCTGCGGGCACAGGGAATTCTTCCGGCAGATAAAAGATCGCATCCGGCTTGCCGATGTTCCATCCGTCAGGGAATGTCGGCGCGGGAGGCATATCCTTAGGGTCTCCCTCTTTCGCGCCCTGATCGACCCACGCAGCTATCGTCTCCACCTCTTTTTGGCTGAGGCGGCGGTCGTTTAAAAACTCGCTGTGCTGCGGGTCCGCGTGCCAGGGAGGCATATCGCGAGCGACGACCTGCTCTTTTATAGAGCGTGCCCACGGGCGCGCGTCCTTGTAGCTCAAGAGCGACATCGGCGCGATCTCGCCGGGCCGATGGCACTCGACGCAGTTCTTGAACAAGATCGGCGCAACGTCATGGCTGAAAGTCACGGCGGCCTCTTCATTTTTCTTCGCGCCATCGGCGCTGCCTGATGGGAGCGCGGCGATGCAGAACGCGATGAAAAAAATTATCGAGGTCGAAATTAAAAACGCTCTCTTCATAAAAGGTGTCCTCCGCTTGCTGACGCGATACACTGCGTCAAAATTATCGTATCCGTTCGCGCTCCACTGAAACGCTATTTCTCTTCGCCGGTCGAAGCGGTTTTCTTGACTTTTTTGGCTCGCACGTTCCGACCGTTCTGATGTATGACGAGTTCCGTCACTTCGCCTTTTTCGCCTTTGACGAAAGTGACCTGCGCGTCTGCGATTTTCAAGAAGAATTTCGTTTCAGATTCGGGGAAAAGCTCAAGTCGGGGTTGTCCGGTCGCCTGCCCGAAGAGGCGGTTTCCTTCTCGAACTATCGTAAAGACGAAACCGGGACCGATCTGATACTCGCCCGCATAGTCAGAATAAATCTCAGGGTTTATCTTTGCAACCGCCCGCTCTTTCGGACGGTCTCTGATATAGTCTACAAACCCCACGAGCATCTCATCATAAGTCGGCTCGCCGAACCTTACGGTCTTTGCAGGGTCGGGGTTGTACTTGTTTTTGGCCGAGTTGTCGAAGTGGGCAGTCACTATGATCTTCGTCCCCTTTGGAATGGGCAGAGGCTTCTTCAATTTGTAAAGCGTCTGCCAGTTGAAATTGTAAGGCGACACCGAAAGCAGAGTCTCGCGGCGGCCTTCGGGGTAGAGCGCCTCGTACTTCATGTCCTTGCCGCGAACGTGCATGTGCGGCATGTAATTGACCAGTTCGACATCCGTCGGAAAAGTGTAGCAGGCTGTGGCCATGTGATTTTCGGCCCCCGCCGGTATCTGAAAGAAGAAATTGATTATGTCGTGAGAGAGAACCTCTTTCTCGACAGGCGCTTTGGCGAAAACGAGGGCGAGACTCGTCCGGTCCTTTTCGGGTTTGCCTGTGGTCTTCGAATAGTGCATCTGAAAGACCATGCTCGAGCCTGCGGGAATTCGTTTGGCCGTCCCCGAAGGCCAGACATCGGCGTTCCTGCCGGGAGCGTAGACGCACAGTATAAGACTTCCGGCGCTGCCGCCTAGCGAGCCGCCGCCCGGTGTGCTGCATCCGTCGTCGATCACGGGCGCATCCATCTTCACGCGATTGACCGTGCCTTCCCTTTGAAAAAGGCGAGGGCTGCTTGCTTCTATGATCGAAGGCGCTGAGGCGATAGCCTCTTCAGACAGCCCCCTTCGGCGAGCCAGCGATTTGGCAGCGTCGAACATCTCAGGCGTCTCGATGAAGACCACCGCGTGATGCACGACCCGTTTATTGCCCGGACGGAATTCCGCCGCCTGAACCCATCGGTCTTCTTTGAAGTTCGTAGGGACTCGGAAGTATATGTAGTCGTCTGCGCCCTCGGCATCTACGGTGTATTCTTTCGGCATCGAGAGCACGAGGTCGGGACTTCCGATCTCCCAGCTTTCGGAAAAATTCGGCGCGGGAGGCATATCCTTAGAGTCGCCCTCTTTTGCGCCCTGATCCACCCACGCGGCTATAGTGTTTATGTCGCTTTCAGACAGCCGGGGATTATTTTCAAAATCGCCATAGCGCGGGTCCGCATGCCAGGGAGGCATCTCACGAGTTACAACTTTCTCTTTTATAGAACGCGCCCACGGACGGGCTTCTTTGTAGCTCAGGAGCGACATCGGCGCTATGTCGCTCGGCCTGTGACAGGCGACGCAGTTTTTGAAAAATATAGGAGCCACGTCCTTCGTAAAGGTCACGGCTCGCTTCTCTCCGTTATCGGCGTTTGTGGCCGAGAGCAATAACGATGAGATGGTCAAAAGGGCGATTATGGTCAGCGAAGCAGATAAGGCTTTCTTCACAGTCGATGCTCTCCAAATCGAAAATAGGGTGAGACCCGCGTCCCACCCTATTCTACCCCGTTACCCCGTTATTTCCGAGTCGAGGCAGTGTTGCCCGCGGACGGAGAGGGTCTCAGAAGCTGGCTGTCTACGGTGTAGTCTATCCAGCCGATCATCATATCGTCGTAGGTAGGCTCACCGAAGCGGACTGTTTGCGTCGGGTCGGGGTTGTACTTGTTCTTCGCCGAATTGTCGAAGTGGCCCGTCACCACGAAGCGGGTTCCTTTCGCAATCGCCTTAGGCTCCTTCAGGTAATAGACCGTCTGCCAGGAGAAGCTGTAGTTCGGCACGTTCAACAACATCTCGGATTTGCCGTCCGGGTAGAACGCCTCGATCTTCATCGCCACGCCGCGCAGGTGCATGTGCGGCATCAGAGAGATGAGGTGTATGTTTTCGTTGGCCGTCCAACAGGCCGTCACTTCGTGGCGTTCTGCGCCGGGCGGAATCTTGAAATAGTTGTTCGAGATGGGCCGCGTGACGAGCTGTTTTTCGGGCTGCTGTCTGGCAAAGATCAACCCGATCATCGAGCGGTCTTTCTCGACCTTTCCGGCGACCTTCGAGTAGTGCAGTTGTAGAATGATCTTCGACCCTGCCGGAATCTTCTTCACGGTGCCGGGTTCCCAGACGGCGGGATTCATGCCCGGAGCGAAGCCGCACAGAAGCATCCCTAGCGAGTTGTCCTCGCCTGAGCCATCGCGCTTGAATCCGTTCCCGCCGCTTGGGAGCGCGCATCCGTCATCGTAGGCCGGAACGTCCGACTTCATTCGCATAAGGAAGCCGTCCCGATAGAAGATCGATGTCTTCTCCATCTCTTCGCGATACTTCTCTATCTCCTCTTTGGTCATCTTCGGTTGCTGCTTGCCGCCTTTGCGCGGCGGCTGGACGAAGGCGATTATGTGATGGACTATTTTGCGATTGCCCGGCCGCGCTTCGGCGAACTGAATGTATTTGTCTTCCTTGAAGTTGGTCGCGACCTCGAAGTATTGATACTCGTCCGGGCCTTCGGCTGCGAGGGTGAACTCTTCAGGCATTGAGAGCACAAGGTCAGGTTTGCCTATGTTCCAACCTTCGGCGTAGCCAGGCGCGGGCGGCATATTCTCAGGGTCGCCTTCCTTCGCGCCCTGATCCACCCATGCGGACACGGTTTCTATCTCTTCTTTGGTCAGTCGCCGGTCGTTTACGAACTCGCCGAAGTGCGGGTCCGCGTGCCAGGGCGGCATCTCGCGAGTCACGACTTTCTCTTTTATGGAGCGCGCCCAGGGGCGGGCTTCCTTGTAGCTCAGGAGCGACATAGGGGCGGCCTCGCCGGGCCGATGACACTCCGCGCATTTGTTAAAAAATATGGGCGCAACATCCTTTGTGAACGTTACAGCCTTCGCGTCTTTTTTGGCGTCGCTTGCATTGCCAGTCGGCAGCGCGATGAAACAGATCGCTCCCATGAAAGCAGCCGCCGCCACGAGCATCAAAGGTCTTCTCATAATTT
>JAKEHD010000587.1 GCA_022615215.1 Blastocatellia bacterium | reverse complement strand
TCCGGGATGCCTCGAAAGGGCCATTGCTCAAGCGCCTTGATGAGCGAATCCTGCACAACCTCCTCGGCGAGGTCCAGATGCTGAGGCCCGAAGATGCGGGTCAGGGTCGAAACCATGCGCCCCGCCTGATGGCGAAAGAGATGATCGACAAGACCCGCAACTTTTTTATCCGAACCGGAAGTCGTCATGAAAATTTCTCTCTTATAAAGATTTCTCTCTTACGCCTTCAGCCTCCGAGCGCGGACAAATCTTCGACCTCTCGCACCTCTATCGTTCCGCCGAATTCGAGTTGCGGGCAATCCCTTGAGAGCGCAACCGCTTCATCGTAGCTTTCTGCATTGATGATCCAGTAGCCGCCGATCACCTCTTTGGTCTCGGTATAAGGGCCGTCGGTTACGACCTGATTTTCGCCGAACCCGCTGATCCTGCGTCCCCTCTCATCGCGCAGCTTGTTTATTCCGGCAAGACGGCCCGACTCTTCGAGCTTTGCGGTCCAGGCATTGTATTTCTCGATTATTGCCTGAATCATTTCGGGGCTGATCTCCATATCCGCAGCTTCCGCAACGGCTTGGGCAGGCGAAAGAGCTATCAACATATATTGCGGCATTTCTTTTTTCTCCTATCCGGTCTCTCGTAAGAGACCCTTTCGAATTTTCAAGTGCGGACGGCCTGCCAAAGGTATCACCCCACCCTGTGGTCCGTCCGAGTTATAAACGAACGAGGAAAGCTGAAATCGACACGGCGGCCAAAAGTTTTTCCTGACGATCAACAATTTACCTAGTGCGTTCAAGCTGGATTTCTTCCATCCAGCTTTCCTTGCCATTCTGATACCAGGTCCATTGAGATGTGACTCGGTTTTCGTCGAGAAAGCGAAAAATCAACCTGTCCATGTGGCCCTGATCTCGCGAAGACAGATTAGTGCCGTCGAGGAAAGTGAAAGAGATCGTCTTTCCGCTGTCCTCGAAAGAGGTAGCAACAAGTCGCGGCTGGTTTTTCGTCACGCAGTAATGCGTGAGCATCAGGCGGTCGCCATCCATATAGAACGCTGTCGTGATCATCTCACTTGGTTGAGCATCGAAAGAATTCTGGACCACCGCTGAGCCCCTGGCGATGGTATTGAAAGTGACTGTCCTCTCCCATCCTTTCGTACTGCTCCCTTTCCAACTGCCTTCTAGTTTCTTGAATCGCTCAAAGGCCGCGCGAGCCAACTCGGGCGTACCGCCTGAGTTTGAGGCAACTTTGGCCTCTAGCGCTTGCGCTTGCGCTATATTGACAGTCAAAAGAACGAGCGAAACAGCCGTAGCGATTGATTTCATCATTATATACCGTGGCATTCTTCTCTCCTGTCTGGCCTCTCGCAAGAGACCATTTTCAAATTATTGAGTGCGAACGGCCTGCGCTCTATCTTGCGGGCCATTCACGTTATAAACGAACGGGGAAAGCTGAAATCGACACGGTCGCCAAATTTTTTCGGCGATCAACAGTTCGTCGCGCAGGTCTTATAATAGCGCAGCGATTATTTGATCGCCCCTTCTTTTCCTGCAAGGCGGCGCAGCAATCCAATCTGTCCCGCGTGATAGGCTTCGTGAAAATGCAGCAGGGCAAGCTGTCGTCCTACGGTCTCTGTTCCGGCGGGAGCCATGAGGTCTTCTTCGGAAGCCTCTTTCAATCCGGCCACGATCAATTCCTGGGAGAGGTCGAGGTCGGCGAGAAGTTTTTCAAGAAGCAATGCACGCGAGCCGTCCTTGATGGGGGCTGACCCGCGTTTATAGAGAGCGGCTTCCTCTTCGTTCAATATGGGTTCTTTGCCGAGCAGCTTCAAGACCTGATTTCTCGTAGCGACTATGTGTCCCAATACCCAGTTGAGACAATTGCCGCCAGGATGAGGCTGAAGCAGGCTGTCAGTGTGACTCAACCCCGCGATATTTTCATGCAGGGTAAGATGATTGTAGCCGAAAAGCATCTCAAGCGATCCGGGGTCCATGACTTTATCTCCTTTCCGGCGGTTGCCGTGACATCTCTTTCGCTTTTGAGTTCCATCGCCGGACTATCCGGCAGTTCAAAGTATAAACGAACGAGCGAGGCTCGAATCGACACGGCTGCTTGTTTTTTCTGCCCGCTTAAAGATTTCTCTCTTCATTTTGCGCACTCTTACAGGTATTGACTTGAGCGAGTTTGCAGCCTTGCTCTAAAGTATCGGTGAAGTCATATCGAGAAGGCCGACTGAAGTTCGAGGCAAAAGGAAAAATTGAAAAGGGTAGAGAAAACAAAGTTTCGTTCTACGGCAGGCATCCGACATATTTTTGCCTTTTACCTTTTTACTTTTGCCTTGTTTGCCTTGTTCCCGGTCTTCCGGCACCCGATCATTCGATAATCAAGAAAGGAGCTAACGTTATGAATTGTCCTAAATGCGGCGGGATGGTAGCTGACACCGCGCAATTTTGCACCTTATGCGGTTCGCCTGTGGCAGCGGGCGGCGGGCAGCCTGGATACGCAGGCGGAGGTCAGCAGCCGGGCGGAGCCGGAGGCCAGCAACCCGGCTATGGCGGGCAGCCGGGATATGGAGCCGGGGGTCAGCAGCCCCGAAGTGGAGCGAGCGGAGGCGGCATTCACATAGACGCGGACGGACGGGGCGCGGGGCGAGGTTACAAGTATGAGATTCTCCATCAGCCCTCGTTTTCGCTCGCCGTGATTCAACTCGCGGCCGAGCAATCGATTCAGGCCGAATCGGGCGCTATGGTCTCGATGTCGGCAAACGTCGAGTTGCAATCGCAGATGAAGGGCGGGGTGTTTGGCGCGCTCAAACGCGCGGTCGGAGGCGAGTCGGCATTCGTTTCTACGTTTACGGCGCGCGGCGGGCCGGGAGAGGTGACGCTTGCGCCCGGCTCTCCGGGCGACATCGCCGCTCTGGAATTGAACAATCAGATGTTCTTCGTGCAAGCGAGTTCATACCTTGCGGGCGATGCCTCGCTGACCGTAGATACGAAATGGGGCGGGGCCAAATCCTTCTTCGGCGGCGAAGGGCTTTTCGTACTTCAGGTGCATGGAACGGGATTGCTGCTGGTCTCTTCATTCGGGGCCGTACATCGCAAACGCCTCGGGCCGGGCGAGCGATACATAGTAGACACGGGCCACCTGGTCGCCTGGGAGGGGAGCACACAGTACACCCTGCGCAAAGCCGCTGCGGGATTTTTCCAGAGCATGGTGAGCGGCGAGGGCATAGTGGCGGAGTTTACGGGACCGGGAGAGCTATTGATTCAGACGC
The DNA here is from genome assembly GCA_022615215.1 of Blastocatellia bacterium. Lineage (GTDB taxonomy): Bacteria > Acidobacteriota > Blastocatellia > UBA7656 > UBA7656 > JAKEHD01. Next base: position 6,610 of record JAKEHD010000587.1, on the reverse strand, counting down.
GCAATCTCGCATCACTTGCCGGACTTCTGAAACCTTTCTTCCCTTCGCAATCGAGCGGGGGCGGCGGATTCAGTTTCGGCTCATAGGGAAGAAGACGCGGCGACGCGGCGACGCGGAGACACGGAGATATGGAAACAGTACAACACGAGGCTACTGAAACCTGGAGGAGGGGGCGACGCGGCGACGCGTCGCCCCCTCCCCGCGTCGCCGAAGGCCCCTTCACCTGATTCCGAGTTCGGCTTTCAGAAAATCCTTGACGCCTTCGCGCCCCGTCATACGCAACCACAGCGGACGGCTGCTGTCTGCGACTTCGAGTTCGAATTTGAGAAAAGGACAGCATAGACGTTCGAGGGATATGAACTCCGCGACCGAGAGAATCGTTCCTGTCTCGGCTGTGAATCGGAAAGCGTATCCATCTGAAAGCTCTTTGACCTCCTGAACTGACGAACGCAATCGTTCGAATAGCGCCTTCTGACGGCGGCGCTGTTCATCGGTCATCGCTGACATTACGCAAGCGAGCGGCGGCTCGCTCTCTGATTCATTGCGCATCTTTTCTTCCTGTCGCTCCTGCCCGACTTCATTTGCCCCCTTTTGAGCGAATGCCGGGCTGCACTCGAAACATATAAAACCGATCAGCAGCGATATGCAAAACATCGGCGCTCTTTTTTGCATGACAAGCTCCTTCATTTTTTGGTATAGGACCGCCTCTTCGAACCGGGTCCGCGCGTGAGGAGAGAAGCGTAATTATCGGGCAGTCTCGCTCATCCGTCATCCTCGGCGAATGCTTCTATGATGAGGCATTTGTGATGGCCGTCCGCGCATTTGCAATCCTCTGTCCCGCGAATCAGGGCCTCGCGCATGGCCTGCAATTGTCTGATCTTTTCATCCAGGTCGCGGATTTTGGCTTCGGCCATAGCTCGCATCTCTGTCGCACTGCGAGCACGCCTGCGCAATTCGATGAGCGATCTTATTTCGCTCAACGTAAAGCCTAGTTCTTGCGCCCGCTTGATGGAGCGGATGAACCTTGCCGTATCGGCAGGATAATCGCGATAACCCGACGGCAGGCGGCGAGGTTTTTTGAGAAGCCCCAGCCGTTCGTACAAACGCACCGTTTGAACATTCACCCCTGCTTTGTGAGCCACTTCGCCGATTCGCATCTTCTCTCTCCACACGGTTTTCAATTATGCACCCTGTACTACGGTATAGGGTCAATCGCCAATTTCAGATTCGCAGTTTCTTCGGATGTACGGTCGGCAATATGGTATCATCTTTTTCGCGCTCGATATGGTGGAAAGAACGTTATGAGATCGCTTGATAGGATAAAAGCTGCTGGCTTCAAATCTATTCGAAGCATGGATTTGGAGATGAAGAAACTGAACATCCTGATCGGCGCAAACGGGGCCGGGAAGTCGAACTTCATCGGCGTATTCAAGTTGTTAAATCAGATCGCAGAACGGAACCTTCAAGTCTATGTCGGGGTGTCGGGCGGCGCTGATAGTCTCTTACACTTTGGCAGGAAAACCACTTCCCGCATTTTGATTTCTCTTAATTTTGCCAACGAAAACTTCTACGTCTGTAGTTTGAGACCTAGAGGTGAAGACAGCCTTTTTTTCCTGAAAGAAGGTTGTCAGGGCACCGACCCGAAGGAAATAGATCTGGGCCAGGGGCATAAAGAAAGCAATTTGCGGGAACAAGGCGGCAGTGTCGGGGCATCCATTCTGAACGATCTGAAAAGTTGGAAGGTCTATCATTTCAATGATACGAGCGACAGCGCAAGAGTGAAACAGACGGGCGATCTAGAAGACAACCGGTACTTGCGCGCGGATGCAGCCAATCTTGCCGCTTTCCTTTATATGCTGAAAGAAAGGCATCCCTCTCATTACTCAAACATCGTCGAAGCGACGCGCCTGGTCGCCCCGTTCTTCGATGATTTCGATCTGGAGCCGTCGAGGTTGAACCCTGAAAAGATTCGCCTCGAATGGCGCGAGAAGGGGTCCGATGCCTATTTCAATGCGTCGGCGATGTCGGACGGCACTTTGCGGTTTATATGTCTTTCCACTCTGCTTCTGCAACCTTCTCCGCCTTCGATCATATTGCTTGATGAGCCGGAACTTGGGCTTCACCCTTATGCCTTGACCATTCTAGCCGAGTTGCTGCGCGGCGCGGCGACAAAGACGCAAGTGATCGTCTCGACGCAATCGGCGGCCCTGGTCAATCAATTCGAGCCGGATGATGTGATAGTAGTGGAACGGGAAGAGAGGCAAAGCGTGTTTCGCCGCCTGGATAGGGCCGATATGGAAAGCTGGCTGGACGATTACGGAGTGGGCGACCTCTGGGAGAAGAACGTCATAGGCGGGCGACCCTGATCATGAAAAAAGTTTTGATCCTCGCTGAAGGGCAGACTGAGGAGACTTTCATAAAACAGATTCTCGCCCCTCATCTGCTGCCGCTCGATGTTTCTCCCGTGCCGATAATAATCGCAACCAAAAGGCTCAAAAGCGGAACTCAATTCAAAGGCGGAGTTCCATCTTATGAGAAGGTCAGGAAAGAGATTCAAAGATTGCTCGGCGATTCGAGCGCCGCGCTTGTGACTACGATGATCGATTATTACGGATTGCCAAAAAGCTTCCCCGGCAGAGCCGCCGTCCAGGGCGCGACTCCGCTTGAGAGAGTCCGATTCGTAGAGGACGCTTTATCGTCCGACATAAACCATCCGAGATTCGTTCCCTATTATTCTTTGCACGAATTCGAGGCGCTGTTATTCGCCTCCACATCAGCGATAGCCGAGGTCTTTGCCCGGCCCGACCTTGAACAACAACTCGCGGCGATACGGGCTGCCTTCCCAACGCCGGAGGACATAGACGATGCTCCCGTTACTGCGCCCTCCGCTCGCCTCGAATCGCTATATCCCCGATATAGCAAACCATTCTTCGGCCCTCGCATCGCAGCCCGTATAGGCATTCGAGTCATGCGCGAGGAATGCAACCACTTCGGTGACTGGCTCGCAAGATTGGAGGAGCCTGACAGTGTATAATCATGGAGACTGCGATCAAACGATGTACATTGACTCACACGCGCACATCGAAATGGATCGCTTCGACGCAGACCGCGAGCAGGTAATCCGGCGCGCGCTCGATGCCGGGGTCGAAATAATAGTCAATGTCGGAAACGGCGACCTGGCGCGCGACTCTCACGCGGCCGCTTTTCGCCTGGCCGAAGAGTACCCTTTCATCTACACGACCGTAGGCGTTCATCCCCACGAAGCCCGACTGTTTGATGAAAACCTTTCGGCAAGGCTCGCGGATTTGTCCGCGCACCGGAAGGTGATCGCGTGGGGCGAAATAGGATTGGATTATCACTATGACAATTCGCCGCGCGACGCTCAACGCCTTGCCTTCAGAAAGCAATTGCAGATGGCGCGCGAACGCCGTTTGCCCGCAGTCATTCACACGCGCGAGGCCGAAGAAGACACGCTCGCACTTCTCACGGAAGAGTGGAAAGGCGCGGGCCTGCCCGGAATAATTCACTGCTTCACGGGCACTCGATGGTTTGCCGAAGAGGCGATGAAGCTAGGCTTTTCGATATCGTTTTCCGGCGTGGTGACATTCAAAAATGCCGAAGACCTGCGCGATACGGCAGAAGCTCTGCCTCTTGAGAATCTGCTAATCGAAACCGACAGTCCCTTTATGTCGCCTGTGCCCTTTCGCGGGCGGCGCAACGAACCGGCTTATGTCGTCGAGACTGCAAGGTGTATAGCCGGGCTTCGCAACGTCACCGTAGAAGAGATGGGCCGCATAACGTCTGCAAACTTTAAACGATTGTTCCAACTCGACAGCGACGAGTCGGTTGAGAAGTGATAAAAACGTAAAGCTTTCTTTCTTATGTTGACCGAATTTTCTCATCAGGAATTGAGTTTGTTGCTTTTCGCGCTGGAAGGCGGCCCACCACCTGAACACTCGGAGGCTCCGTCTTGCGAAGAGAGTTGTCCTGTGGTCGAAGACCTCGAAGACCTCTTTGGAGGAGACGGTCTGCCTCATGATAAAAAGCTCGCGCGCCACTTGAGCAATCACCTGCGCGAAGGATTGATCGAATGCGGCCTGTTCGAATTGATGGCGACTGTGGGCGAGGGCCTCGGCCAGGCGCTTTCGGCAGAAGGTCAGGCGAAATTACAGCAGGCAAACCACCGGCTGAAAGATTGGCGATGCGAGATCAATCTCGATTCGGAAGACCGGCGACTACTCAGCGAATCGATGTCGAAACTGCCGCGAGCGGCGTGGATCAATATGCCGCGCACGCTCTGGCGGCTCCGAAAGAAACTCAAAGCGCGATGATTTCGGTTCGATCTGAAGGCCCGATATCTTTGCGGACATTTGAAAATACCGTGTTATAATCACCTCTCTACGGAGGCAATGATTTATGAGCCAGCAAGACCCTATCGATCGGGTAAAAGAATCTGTAGAAAGTTCCACCCTGTTCAGACGGCACCCTCTCACAGAGGAGAATTCGCCGGAAGAAACTATCCGCCGTATGCGTTCTTTGCCTGAGCGTGCGGCTAAACTCAGGGAGTCGCTTCGTGTCCTCAGAGAAGCGCGCCTCGCGTTGAGATTTTCATACCCATCAGAATAAACTCAACCGATTATCAAACCATCACGGACTGGCTTGCTGACGAGCTTGCTTATGCTCGTGGCGGTTCAACTTTAACCACACCTTTTACCGGACTTTATACTTCTATCACACAATCCGATGTTATTCGCGATTTCATTCACGTGCTCTTCTGTGATTTCGATCTAGATGCCGATAATCCAAGCCATCGCGCTGAATTAACGAGCTATTTGGAAGAACTGAGATTGCTATTGCTAGAGGTGCTGAACGAAGAGGATGTGTGGATCATTTACCACCCGGTTACGCGCGTTGGCGGCGGATAACTCTTGCCGATCGGATACTCCTGCCACCTTTTCAGGCAAGGTTTCGCAAACGGCTATTTTCATGCTTTCTCCTCGTCTGCCGGATTATCGCTTCACGAAAATGCAGTTTTATGCTCTCAGGTGGTATCTCTGGACCAGTTCTTTCGTTCCATCAATACGCGCAACGGCCCTTGTAATTGATCTATCACAGCCTGCCATTCCTGCAGCGTCATCACTATTCCGCTTTCTTTCGTCAGTCCGCTGCCGGGAGCATTCATATTCGATGCCACCCCGCGTTTTACACGTACCTCGATGATAGGCTGATAGTCCCAGTCGTCAAACGCCATATAGACGCTCTCGCCGCCGCGTATCTCTATACGGCTGTCGCCGGAATAGAGGTTTTGCACGCGCTCCTTTATCAAATCATCGCGGCCCTGCCTCTTCAATTCGTCAAGCTCCTGCTGAAAGCCCCCTCCTAATGCCTCGAAGAAAAGTTTGTGGCCGGTGCTGATCTGAAGATTGGCCGCAAACTCAAATCCACAGTTCACGCAACGGCCGTCCCAGGAGTAATGCCAGGGATAAAAGCCGTTTTCATCGCGGTAATAGACGCGCCTGTCTCGCGCATCGGTTACCGGCCGGCTGCATCCGGGGCAGGGCGGCGCTACTCGCGAAACGCCGCAATGCGGGCAAAAAGCATAGCTCTCTTTCAGTGGCTTCTCACAACTGAAGCAGAAGATTTCAATGGTTTTTTCTCTCTCTTCGAACGCGCGGGCGTCCTCGGCTCTGAATTCGGGCGAAAGGTGATCGGGCATCTTCCCGAACACGGCTTCCACTTCTGCCAGACTGCACTCTCCCCGGCGATTTATGTCCGCTCGAAGCTCAGGCAGGATTTGTGAAAACTCTTCCGGCAGGAACGTCCAGAGCGTATCCCGATCTAGAACTCCCACAATGGTCTGATGAGGTTCTTTGTCCGACCAGCCCGGAGCCATCTCTATAAGAGCGAAGCAACCGACCGAAGAGCGCATAACCCACCTTACGCAGTAATCGACCAATGTGCCTCTGGCCGGATGAATCAGTTTCAAAAACGGCACTCCTCGCTCCGTCCATCGCCTCGAAATGAGAATCCTCGCTGAGGGCGCGACCGGCTCAAGCGTAAGGGGGCTGGCGAGCATCAGCCCGCGCCATTCGATTACGACGCGTTGAGCAGACGGGCCGCTTATCTGAAGAGGCACGAGCACCGTATGATCTATATTTTTGCTGATAAGCTCGCGTCCACCCGACGGCTGATCGTTCGTATCCATATCCTTTTGAGTGCCTCCCTTCAAGTGATCAACACAAGCCGCATCGTATTCGCTTCGTAGCGCATCAGGCGATTGATGGTGTGAGCATTGCAGTCATCGCTACATCAGGGCAAATGCGGCCCGCGCTCGCCTTCGCCGTGCCCAACGCAATCGCATCAATAATGCCCGCTGAAGGTGCTGCGTTTTAAGAACTCGCCATCGCCGGGATTGCCTGTATATTTACCATTCTCTATTATCACACGCCCGCGCGAGAGCACGGTCTCCGTCACTCCGCGCACACGCATTCCTTCATAAGCGCTGTAGTCTACGTTCATGTGATGCGTCGCGGCCGAGAGAGTCTCTTCAGCATTCAAGGTATACTTCACGCGGCCTTGGATGAAAGTTTTTTCCGCTCCTTTTTGACTA
>JAKEHD010000093.1 GCA_022615215.1 Blastocatellia bacterium | reverse complement strand
GTTCAGAGTGCCAGTAGAATTTTTGGATACTTTGAATACAATGAACCATTTGTTCCCGGATCCAGATGATTTTCATCAAGGAAACTGAGGGACACCACCAAAATTTTCACCTGAAAGCTTATAAAACAGACGTATCCTAAGCGTTCTCCAAGATTCAAATCCATAAGCCATTGTTTGTTGGGTAATATACTTCTTGAGATACCGGATGAACCTTTTTCTGAAGCCTGGACTGGATAAGCCGTAAGAGAATACCTGGCAGTTTTTTTGCTTCCAAAGTTTCATTTGATCCCGCGCACAGTATAGCTCTATGGTATTGCTGTGTTTTCTGGTCGTATCCCCAAGTTTCATTTAACCGCCGTGTCACACCTTGCTCGCGTGTTCATCCTCTTTTAATCTTGAGCTTGATAAAATACTGGTTCAGTCGCCGGGGGCTGAAAGCGATATGAGAATTTTACTCGCCGAAGACGAGCCGCGCGTTGCGCGCTTTATAGCCAAGGGGCTCAGAGAGCAGAGCTACGCCGTAGACCTTGCGCCCGACGGTGAAGAGGCGCTCTACAAGGCGAGCATAAGCGAGTACGACCTGATAATACTCGACGTGATGTTGCCGCTGAAAAACGGGTTTCATGTCTGTAAGGAGTTGCGCGATCAAAGCATCCGAACGCCCGTTTTGATGCTGACGGCGAGAGACGCTGTCGAAGACCGTGTCATTGGTCTGGACTTCGGCGCGGACGATTATCTGTGCAAACCTTTCGACTTCAAAGAACTGCTGGCTCGCGTGCGAGCATTGCTCAGGCGGGCGAAAGAGTTGAGGCCCGAAATCCTTCAGGCCGCCGACCTGAAACTCAACACCGCAAATCATCTGGTGACGCGCGGAGACCGAAAGATCAACCTGACCGCGAAAGAATACGCACTGCTTGAGTTTTTCATCCTGAGAGAAGGCAAAGTCGTAGGCCGCGACGAGATAGCCGAACACGTGTGGGATGAGAACTTCGACCCTTTTTCAAACATAATCGATGTATATGTGAGACGGCTGCGCAAAAAGATCGATGAAGGTTTCGACCGGCCCTTGATCCACACCCGCCGGGGCGAGGGCTATATCTTTTCTGCCGATATGGAGGGCGACAATGTTTAATAGCGTGCGCGTCCGACTTACATTGTGGTATGTGCTCGTGCTCAGCCTGTTACTGGCGGGCTTTAGCATCTTCATATACACGGCATTCTCTAATAGCTTATACACAAGGCTTGATAATTCGATCTCGAATGCCGCTGAGGCTATGGTCTCTTTTTTTCTCGTCGAGATGGATGAAAATGGAGGAGATGCGGATGCGGGTGCTGTAGAGGCATTGGAGGAATTGCAGTTGCCAAACGTCTATGTGGCGATCTTCGAGGAAGACCGGTTGCTGGCTTCAACCTATCCTGAAAACCTGAAAGCCGTCATGCCTGAAAGCCTGCTATCACAAATTAAAGTCAATGTCCGGCCCGCCTTTGCGACCGTCGCTATCGCCGAGGGAGAAGAAGCAAGGTTGGCCGCAGTGGCTGTCAAAGCAGGAGGGAAAGACTATTTCATAGTGATAGTCGAGCCGTTATCTGAAACAGTGGCGCAACTCGAATCGCTCAAACGAGTCTTTTACATCGGCCTGCCTGCCACGTTAATACTGGCAGGTCTTGCAGGATTTCTGCTCGCGCGAAAGAGTCTGGCCCCTGTCGTTGTGATGTCGAACCAGGCCGGGCACATCAGCGCGCATAATCTCCACGAGCGATTGAAGGTCACTAATCCCCACGATGAGATAGGACATCTTGCAATCGTCTTCAACGAATTGCTATCGAGGCTCGACCACTCATTCGAGAATATGCGGGCGTTCATGGCCGACGCTTCGCACGAACTCCGCACGCCGCTTGCCATAATAAGGGGTGAAGCCGATGTCGCTTTATCGCAGGACCGCGACCCGGCTGAGTACAGGGAGTCGCTCGCAATAATTCAGGATGAGGCCGGGCGGCTCTCACACATAGTCGAGGATATGTTCGCGCTCGCTCGCGCAGACGCAAGGCAGCGCCCGCTGAGGGTTGAAGAGTTTTATTTGAACGATCTCGTGGAAGAATGCTTCAGAGCGGCGCAGATCCTTGCATTGAGCAAAGCCGTCTCTCTGACGCTTGACCCGGTGCAGGACGTGACATTTCATGGCGATGAGGATTTACTCAGGCGAATGCTTTTGAACCTGCTCGATAACGCCATAAAATACACCCCATCGGGAGGCGCGGTCTCCATCAAGCTTTTAGTCGAGGCATCGAGTGTACAGATCGTCGTGTCAGACACAGGCATAGGAATACCCGCAGAACACGTCGGGCAGGTATTCGAACGCTTCTACAGAGTTGACCGCGCCCGCACGCGTGCCGAAGGCGGGACTGGGCTTGGCCTCTCGATAGCAAGGTGGGCGGCCGAAGCGCACCGGGGCTCGATCAATCTTACCAGTGAGCCGGGACGCGGCAGCACTTTTACCGTGTCGCTGCCGCGATAATGGGAACCGGTCGTTGCGGGAAATCTCTAACTCACTTGCGCCGTTAATCCTCCGTTCATCTTCGAACCGATAAAATCATTATTCGATCATCCAAACGTCTCTCGTAAAATAAGAATAAGAATTGTTATAATCCGGCAGCGCCAGGACGGAAGACCAGGAGGTTGATTCATGTCGGGCTTTTCCAAACCTACACAAATTGAAACACTCTTTAGCAACATCAAAGAGTGGATTGAGGCAGGCAGAACCAACCTCTTCAAGTTTCGCCTCGCGGGATGTCTGGGGCTGGCGTTGATTGCGGCCGCTGCCGGTCTCGGACAGACTCCGCCTGATTCATTCGAGGTGTCGGGCATTGTGCTGGACCCCAGCAATGCAGTGATTGCCGGGGCTAGAGTCGTTCTTCGCCGGGAGGGCGTCCGTTCGGAAAAAATCACTACGACCGATCAGGAAGGCCGGTTCCGGTTTGGGCGGGTGGCAAGCGGCGATTACGAGATTGAAGCGCAGAAAGAGGGCTTCAAACCGAGCATAACCCGGCTCAAGGTGGGCGCGAAATCGCCCGCTCCGCTCCGAATCATTTTGCCCATTGCCGATCTGCGCGAAGAGATGGCCGTAGATCGCTCCAATCAAACGAGCACCAACCCGGACGAAAACCTCGATGTCATAAAGCTTGATCGCGAGGCGCTCAAAAACCTGCCCGTTCTGGGCAATGACGTTATAGGCAGCCTTGCGAATCTGCTTGATGCCAGTTCGGTCGGATCGGGCGGCCCAACCGTTATCGTCGACGGCCTGGAAAGGCCGGGCAAAAAAGTGCCCGCCTCACAAATTCAGGAAGTGCGGATCAATCAGAATCCATATTCGGCTGAGTTCTCACGGCCCGGCCGCGGCCGCATCGAAGTCATTACCAGACCCGGTTCGCCGGCCTGGAACGGCGAGTTCAATTTCATATTTCGGGATCATAGGTTGGACGCGCGAAACGCCTTCGCCCGTGAACGACCCGATGAGCAGCGGCGCATTTATGAAGGCATCTTGAGCGGCCCCATTGGCAATGGCAATAAGACCTCGTTCCTCTTCGGCTTTGATCGCGAAGAAGAGGATCTACAGGCTATAGTCTTTGCGCAGACGCCTGACGGAACGGTTGCCGAAAATGTGGCAAATCCCAGTCGGGATACGGAGTTCTCTTTTCGCTTCAATCACGAGGTCAGTAAAAAAACGACCCTTTCGATTCGCTTTGAAGTTGCTTTCGACTCAACCGGGAATGGCGGCGTCGGGGGCTTCAATCTTCGGGAGGTCGCAACCGATTCGACGGGCCGGGACCAGGATATTTATTTCACACATCGCAGGATCATCTCTCCCCATTTGATTAATGAATTCACCCTGCTGGCCGAGCACGACCGTGGCTCGACGCGCAGCGCGCGGCCGGGAATATCGAGGATCATCGTGCTCGATGCCTTCACGGGCGGAGGCGGCCAGACAGACCGCCGCGCGACGGAATACCTCTTACAGCTTAACGAAATCCTCTCCTGGAATAAGGGTAAACATTTCGTCAAGAGCGGTCTGAATATACCCGCCATCAGCCGTCGCACTCTAAGCGACCGGACCAACTTCGGAGGCACGTTTTCCTTCTCCACTCTGGCGGATTATTTGAACAACCGGCCCTTCCTGTTTTCCATCAATCAGGGCGACGGCGATCTGATCTTCTGGCAAAAGGAATTGGGGCTGTTCGTTCTGGACAATATTTTGGTGCGGCCGAATTTCTCAATAGGGGCGGGCTTGCGTTATGATCGGCAGAATCATCTGGGCGATAACAACAACCTCGCTCCGCGCCTCTCGTTCGCCTTCGCACCAGACAAGAAACGCAAAACCGTTTTGCGCGGCGGCGCAGGGATTTTTTATGACCGTACAGGCAGCGGCGCAATCAGCGACAGATTGCGGTTTGATGGACAGAGATTGCGGCAGGTAACGATTACCGATCCCGGTTATCCCGACCCGCTCTCTTCGGGCGGCATGCTGTCGGCAGAGCCTGGCAGTATAGTCCGATTCGCGCCCGATATTCGCTCACCCTATATGCTCCAGTTCAGCCTGGGTATCGAACGCCAACTCACAGGATCCTTGACGGCGACTGCCAATTACATCAACACGCGAGGCATAAAACTATTTCGCTCGCGTAATACCAACGCTCCGCCGCCGCCGCTATACATTGCGCGGCCGGACACGACTATAGGCGTTCTGCGCCAGATAGAATCGTCGGCCCGCTCGCAGGCGCACGCGCTGGAGTTTATATTGCGCGGCAGGATGAGCCGCTTCTTCAACGGGACTATTCAATACAATCTGGGGCGGGCCTATAACAACGCCTCGGGCATCAATTCGCTGCCGGCCGATAATTATGATTTGACCGGGGAGTGGTCGCGGGCGGAGTTTGACGAGCGCCATCGCTTCAACCTGCTCGGCACGATAGAAGCGGGAGAGTGGTTCAATCTGGGATTGACGCTTTCGCTCGCTTCGGGCCGTCCCTACAGCCTCACGACCGGACGCGACCGAAATCGCGACGCCGTGGCAAGTGACCGACCAGCCGGGGTGCGGCGCAACAGTTTACAGGGACCGGGCAGAGCCACGCTCAATGTAGGATGGGCCAAAGAGTTCCAGCTGAAAAAGAGCGGGGAAGAAGACGAAGGCCCGGCCATTACCATAGGCGTTGACGCCTTCAATGTTCTCAACCGGACCAATTACGCGGGATTTGTCGGCAATCTCAGTTCGCCATTTTTCGGTCTGCCGGTGGCGGCAAGACCGGCGCGGCGCATGCAGCTTACGCTCGGCTTTGAGTTTTGAGTCCGCTTTGGAGAGCGGCGACAACATAGCGCATACCGTTAATCTTCTGTTCATATTCAGTCGGCTAGAATACTCGCTGGTTGCTGAGGCGGCCCTACTACCGTGCCGTGACAGTGGCGCCTGTTTGGTCAGCGGGCAGGCAATAGACTCATAAGATCAGAATCAACAATACCAGGGATAGTCAAAGGAAGGATGTGCAAAATGAAGAAGAAGAAAAGCAACTTGATTACCCGCAGGCAGGCGATATTCTCGATGGCGACGATCACGGCAGGGGCTTTAATAAAGCCCTCTTCGATCTTCTGCTCGCCGGTAAAAGACAATATACGATTCGCAGTGATTGGAGACTGGGGCACGGGCGATCACGATCAGGTCGGTATAGCGAAGCAGATGTTCCTATCTCACCAGCGCACTCCACTGGATTTCGTCATAACCGCAGGCGACAACATTTATCCTAACGGCAGCGGGCGTTATTTCGACAAGCACTTCGAGGAGCCATTCGCCGACCTGCTGAAAGATCGGGTCAGGTTTTATGCAGTGCTGGGCAATCACGACGTGGACGCCGGGCGAGAGGATCAGTGCCAGTACCCGCTCTTCAACATGGGCGGGCATAATTATTACAAGTTTGCGAGGAATAACGGCCTGATCGAATTCTTCATGCTCGACTCGACCGATTTCGATTCGACTCAGGCGACATGGCTCGAAAACTCGCTGCGCGCTTCAAGGGCTAAATGGAAAATCGCCGTGTTCCATCATCCGATTTATTCATCGGGAAAGAAACACGGATCATCGGTCGGGTTGAGGAAGAAGCTTGAGCCGTTATTTACTCGCTACGGCGTCAATGTAGCCTTCTCCGGTCACGATCACATATACGAGCGCACCTTGCCTCAGCAAGACATTCAGTACTTTGTCACAGGAGCGGGCGGTAAGACGCGGCGCGGAGATGTAAATATGAAAAGCAGCATCAGGGCAGCGAGCTTTGACCAGGACAATCATTACATGCTGATAGAGGTCGATGAGTTGCAGGTAAGCTTTCAGGCAATAAGCGAGACCGGAGCCATCGTTGACAACGGATCGATCAGGCAGGCTGAATCTTTGTTAGAAGTGCGTGGGTCAATCTCGAACGATGAACGATGAATGCAGAGTTCCCTGTTCATCATTCATCATTCCGGAGCGTGATCGCGTGATCGCGTGATCGCGTAATCGCGTGGTCGCGTAATCGCGTGGTCGCGTAATCGCGTAGCCGTATCCTATGTTCATCGTTTCTCCTGAAGAGGATCGAACAGCCAGGCTGCGACGCATCGTCGAGGAAATCTCGGTTTATAGCTCTATCAGATATGATATGCAAGGCTACCGCGTCGCATCCCCTACCTGAATACTGAAGCATTGACGTTACAAAATTGATAAACCCGGCAGCAACCAATCTTTTCATTCCCCCTGTCGGCTGCATAAAGAATAACTCGCCATCAGAGACGATAATTCTTACAGGGATGTTAATTCTTACCGCAGTGAAAATTTTTTGCCCGAGCATGCAATAAAACGGCGCGTCGCGTGTTCTAACCTGTGGGGGAAGCTTAAATCATATTCTGTTCACGAACGGCAGATACTTGACCAATCTCATCAACTCGATATCGGACCTCCTGATCTTTATGGAGACTGATTATCGGATCGCATCGCTTCAATGAATTTCAGCTTGTAGCGGATTTCAGTCGCAGGTTTCCGAATCCGCAGATTGTGTAGGACGCACGAATGCAGATCAATCTGTCGAGACCTGCGGCCTGTGAAAATTGCGTTGTGTATCTGCTCATCTGAAACCCTCTATCAGTTTCAGGTGAAGTATCGGTTCCCTGTTTGGTGTGAATTTGCCAGGCCATTGAAGACAAACATCGGTGGGAAATCTGAACCGGACACCCTTTTCGAAGGAATCCTTTGGCTCTCAATGAGGCTTCCTCAACACCTCACATCAAACGTTGCACATAACCTCATAATCAGGCCACTCTAACCGTTGGTTTCCGGCACCACTACTCTTTGTATCGCCAACGGGTTCGCTCCGGCCTGATCCAAAAGCAGTAGAACACTACCTGCGCCCACGCGGCGTGTCGGTATTTGTGTGCTCACGCACCACGAGTTGCTGCTCGAGCTGTGGCTCGAGGTCATGTCGTACCCGGTGCCATCCGCCGAGTTGATCGTCAGCGTCACGCCCTGGGAGGCCTCCCACTCCAGCTGGGTCTCGTCCGTGGTGTAGGTCTGGTTGTCGGCGAAGAACGCTTCCTGGGCCGTCATGGCGTTGCGCAGATCGCTCTTCGCGGCGGCGTCGAAGGCC
>JAKEHD010000586.1 GCA_022615215.1 Blastocatellia bacterium | reverse complement strand
TGCGCTGATTTTCGACTACGCGCAGGCAGCTTGATTGCACAAGTCTGGTATTATCAACAAATATGATTTCATGCCTCCCGTGAACGCTTACGAAATCTTTATGGCTGAAGACTGACGGCTGATGGCTGAACTCTCACTATGCCTTCGATTCGCGCAAAGCTTACGCTCTGGTATCTCGGCATTGCCGCAGTCGTCCTTACTGCGTTTGCCGTCGCCATCTACCTTTACCTCTCGCAAGGGTTGCTGAGGGCGATTGACGCTTCTCTGCAACATCAGGCCGAGCGCATAGCTCATGCGATGCTCCACCCCCTGAGCGATGATGAAGTGAGTCAGCCCGATGTGCTCATGCTCTCACCTCAATTCGTCTCCATAGTCGACGATGAAGGGAGAGTCACGGACAGGATTCTCGATTCCGAAGGCCACGAAGTTCCTATAATCGAAGCCTCGCTCCAGGCGGCGGCGCGGGATTGGAAGCCTCAGTTCGATGATGTGGAGGTTTCTCCGACCGAGCCTGCTCGCATAATCACATGGCCCGTGCGCGATGATGAAGGCGAAGTCTTTTTCATAGTCGTGGGCCATTCGCTCAAAGAGTTATATCAGGCCCAGCGCCAGTTGCTCATACTGCTTGCCGTCTCAAATCCGGTCGCGCTCGTGCTCGCATTGCTTGGGGGATTGATGATAGCCAACAAGGCGCTCAAGCCCGTCGACCGCCTCACGCGCGCAGCCGAACGCATTGGAAGAGGGAGCTTGAGCGAGCGCGTCGAAGAGACCGGCACGCGCGACGAAATAGGGCGGCTCGCTGCGACCTTCAACGAGATGATAGGCAAACTCGAACAGGCGTTCGACCGCGAAAGAAGATTTACGGCCGATGCCTCGCACGAACTCAAGACTCCGCTCGCAATCCTGCGCGGCGATATCGAAGTCGCCCTGCGCCGAGACCGCGAGCCGGAAGAATACATTCGCGTGCTCTCTTCGAGCCTCGAAGAGATCGCCCGGCTCACAAAGCTTACGGACGATCTGCTTACGCTTGCGCGCTCCGATGCGGGCGAGCAGATGCTTGAGCTTGAACCTTTAGAGCTTGACGAGCTTGCCTCTGAAGCGCACTCCTATCTTCAGCCGCTCGCAAGTTCCTTGAACGTCGCGCTCGATTATGAGCCGTCCGCTTCGCCCGTCTTCGTAGAAGGCGACCGCAAGCGGCTCAAACAATTGCTCGTGAATTTACTGGATAATGCCATCAAATATACTCCGGCGGGCGGAAGCGTGAGGCTCAAACTTGCGGTCGAAGACTCTTCGGTCATCATAGAGGTTTCAGACACGGGGCGCGGCATCCCCGTCTCGGCGCTACCTCATATCTTCGACCGCTTCTATCGTCAGAGCGACCCGATGGATTCGCGCGTGACGGGTTTCGGCCTCGGACTTGCCATATCGAAGTGGATAGTCGAGGCGCACGGCGGGACTATAGAAGCCCTGAGCGAACCCGGACAAGGCTCGCGTTTTTCAGTCCGCCTTCCGCTTGCCGGTAGCGATTCCTCCTCCGGCTAAATCGATTCACCTGAGATCGAACACGGCTGATGGTTATAGTTTTGGAGTGCGGTGACTCGTCACCGCTTTTTGGCTGCAACAAAGGGTATTACGCTATAATCGCGGCCAGTCTGGATTCTCTGACTATGGCGCGGTGACAAGTCGCGGACGAAATCGTCATCGCTTGCGAAAGCTGCGACAAGTCGCAGCACTCCAAATATGAAATCGTCACCGCTTGCGAAAGCTGCGACAAGTCGCAGCACTCCAAATATGACAAGCCAATACGGCCACGGCCCCTCCGGCGAGAAGGTCGATTATGTAGTGCTGATTCAGGATGACCGTAGTGATAAACATGGCCGCGCTGTAGAGGGCGAATGCCATAATCATCGCGCGATGACGGTCTCTGAGCGCAAGCAAGAACATCAGCACGGGGTAAGCGCCGTGCAGCGACGGGACGGCACCAAACCACAGAGATGCGGAACGTATAAGCCCCCGCACTATCTGGCCGTCCATAGCGGCCGCCATGTCGGTTCGGGCTACAAGCTCGGCCGATGGCTGCGCGAGACCGTGCAGGCTCACCCACCAGGGGGGAGCCACAGGCAGGATTATATAGATCAGAATTCCGAAAGCGTGAAGCACCGCAAAGGCTCGCATGTGTATACGGAAACGCTCGCGGTCATGCTCGCGCGTCCTTCCGCGCAGCCACCAGAAGAACAACAGGAGAGGAAGGACGAATATATGCGAAAGATATATTATCTGCGCGGACCACGAGACAGCCGACCATAAGGGTTCAGCCGAGTGCGCCGCAAGCCACATGCGCGATGCGTGCGCGGGGATTTCGCCTCCGGCCATCCAGCCGAACGCCCATCGCTCCATCACGTAAGGGCTTTCGACCAGGACGCGGTTCAAAAGAAAAGGCTGCAAAAGGCGCAGCCGGTCGTAGACCAGCCAGAACGCAAACAGCGGAACCCAATCTATGAAGAATCGTCGTCCGTGCTTCGAGGCCAGTAGGGCTGCCGGAATCACTGCCAGCAGAAACCAGTGAAAGGCGCGTATGCTGTGTGTGGCGACGCCGAGGGCCAGATAGCCGCCGACTACGGCGCAGACCGTTATTTGCCAGGGCTGTAGCGGCGGCCAGGTGGGTGCGTTCGATTGCAAGCTCCAGATTCTCCCCTAGTTATTTGAAAACCGATACAAGTTCTCTGCGAGAAGCGTGCCATATTTATATCCGTCGAAATCGGCGCAATTTATGCGTGTCGGAAAACATTTTTTATGATCGCGCTGCAAAGGCGGGACGACTTATGGCGTCTATCTACTGCGCCGCGAGTTGGAACGAAGCGGAGGGTTCGGAAAGGATGAAGGATGAAGAAGAGGAGACTAACCTTCATCCTTCATCCCTCATCCTTCCAACGCCCCTGACCCCTGACTTCGGCTACGCGGAAGGCTTGGAGTTCAAGGCTATCGATTCATGTTTGCGAAGCGCAAGAAGCGACAGGGTTGTGATGAGGCCGAAGATGGCGCTTAACATAAGCAATCCGTCGAGACCGTTCCAATCGGCGAAGTATCCCCCGGCGGCCGTTCCTATCAGTTGCCCTACGCCTAGAAAGACCGAATACAGACCCATTATCGAGCCGCGATCTTCCGCGTAGGATTCCGTCACGTCCGCAAGATAAGTCAGCGCCGCAGGGGTGAATCCGCTCAGGGCCAGAAGGCTCACAAGCAGGACGCCCATCAGAGGGTAGTAGAGAGGGCTTGCAAACGACCCAAGATTATTGAGACCCGTTACTGCAAGCAGAGTGGTGAAGAGTCCGAGAGTCGCCACCAGCATAACGCTCGTTTTGCGGTAACGACTGAGGAAGAAACTCCAGGCCAGGACGCCGCCCGCGAATATGATGGCGAGCACCGCAAAGCCGTTGCCGAATTTTTCAGGCGCGATGTTGCCCGTAAGCACCTGGCCCGCGTAGTGATCCTTGCCCGTAAGCAATCGGACGCTGTGATTTGTCCACATTCCCACTATGGAAAAGATGGCTATCCAGGCGGGAATGAAACGCCATACTCGCGGCGATTTGAGGATCGCGCGATAGTGAGCGAGCCTGGTTTCCGCGACCTCTTCGCGCGCAGAAAATTTATTGGGCCGGCGGCGGCGTCTGATGTCTCTGATCCCCCAGACGAAGATGGCGAAGCTTATGAGATATATGACTCCGTTGAGGCTGAAAGCCGGGCTTATCAAACGAAGCCCCAGGACGTTTGCCGGGCTTCCGAAATACTTCCAGAGATATCCGCCGACCAGAGCGCCAAGCGCGATGCCCCCTACAAGTGTTATCTCGAATAGTCCCACTATGCGGGCGCGCAGCTTCGGCCGTCCCGACGTAACTTCGGATATATAGCCGAGCGTGGCCGGCACCGCGCTCGCCGTCGATAGCCCTTCGAGCAAACGTGTGATGACCAGAATCCATAGCACAACCGTCATAGAGGTAATCTGCACGGCTATAGCGCCGAGCAAGGGACCGAGTATGATGAAAAGCTTGCGGCCGTATCGGTCGCTCAAGGCTCCGAGCACGGGTGATCCGAGGAGTTCTGCGATGAAGAAGGAAGCCGTTATAAGTCCCGTAGCGGCGTTCGAGATGTTGAAGTAGTTGCGGTCTATCTCTGCGAAATAAAACTGGAGCATCTGCCCCATGGTCTGGGCCGCGAGCCGCAGGATAAGGCTGCCGATTATCACGGCAAGCAGAGAGCGAAAGAGCGACCCGGCAAGCATTCGCGAAAGCCTGTTTGCAGAGACCTTCGAAGCTCTTGCCCCTTGCGAGGGGGGCGCAACATCGGCTTCCGCAAGTCCGGTCGGCACGCTCTTGCCTTCGGGCGTCCCTGCGCCCGAATCCTGATTCTTGCTCTCTGTTTGAGTGAGGGACATGTCTATAACAGGGACGCCCGATTCTAATCTGAAAGCGCCTGGCTTGCGCGCAATCGGCTGGAACATAGAGGAGGGGCCTGCAAGTGTGCGCGACTGCTCGCCTGCGGTGTCTCACTCTACGAAGGCTCGCTTCATAACGACCGGCGCGACCGGTCGCTCTCCATTTACGGGGGCGGTGGCTATTTGATCCACGACCTCCTGGCCCTCGATCACCTTGCCGAATATCGTGTAATTCGGCGGCAAGGGCCTGTCTCCATGCATTATGAAGAACTGGCTGGTAGCGGTCTGGGGCGTGCCCCTGTTGGCCATAGCGACAAGCCCGCGTCGATAATAACCTCCCTGATAGAGCGGAGAATTTCGGTCGATCTCATTCGGGAGCACCTCGCCCGTAGCGGTCCTTCCGCCTCTTCCGGTGCCTTCGGGGTCTCCTCCCTGAATCATGAAGCCCCTGACCGTTCTATGAAAAATCAGGCCGTTATAGAAACCGCTTTCGGCGAGCGCCCTGAAGTTCTCGGCCGTCTTGGGAGCTTCCGCTTCCAGCAGTTCGATCTTTATATTGCCGAGGTCGGTCTCAATCACCACCTTGTGGGTTGGTCCCCCACTTTGAGCCGATTTTTCGCTTTGGGGCGACTGCTCGCACGCGATGAAGCTGAGCGCGCTGAGTGCGACCAGGATTGCAAGCGCCACGCGGCGCGCTCGCAAAAAGGCCGAAGCCCTGTACTGTATCATTGACTCTCCTCTAAAAAACGAGCGGCAAGACGCATCGCCACGATGACGCAAATAGTCATTAGCTTTTGCGCGCCCGCCTCGATTTTATAACCTTGCCAGCTTCACAATAAGCATAGGCTACTGCCGCCCGGCATTTTCATCTTTCCTTGCGCGCAGGAACTCAAGCCAGAAATAGAGCTGGTGAAGTTGATTGGTGAATCGGTAACTCCCTGGGCCAGATTCTTTGTCGCTCGTTATGGCCCCCAGGTCTCTCATTCGCTTCAGAAAATTTCCAAATACCTTGTCTTCCTCAGACGTCAGTTTCTTGCGTATCGTCGATCTTTGGAATGACGAGGTAAAGGGGTCGTCCGCAAGCTTATAAAGAATCGAACGGTATCGCTTGCTTCGAATGGCCTGAAAAATCTGAGGCTCAAGAAACTTTCGGCCTATGATTTCTGCTGCGATGATAATACCGGCATTTGCTTCTGAATTCGTAATAACTGGTCCATCGGCTATGCGCCAGACGGCGTCACCAATCTCGTGCGCAATCACGGGCAGCCCGCCTGTGAATCGAATCATGGTTTGCAGAGCAGTATCCTCCAAACTAACTCCTGCTGTTTGTTTAAAGGTTTTTGTATAAAACTCGGCGGTTTCAGCATCGGTCCATGGGTGAATCTCGATAAGATCGAATACACGGGCGAGGGATGGCTGTAGCTTTATCAAACTATGTCTCCGTTCTCCCAGCCCGACCATGAGTATGCAAACCGAAAAGGCTTCATTTTCTATTGCAATCTGATCGACCGTGCTCTTGAACCAGTTTGCAAACTCTGCCGAGTCGGCCAATCCATTGATGTCATCCAGAATCAGCAGCAGAGCCTTGCGATCACCCTTCAGTTTGGATAGAAGACGGCGCAACGACGGAACGAAATCATCTACGAGAATACCGAGGTCGGCCGCTGTTACATTCAGTTCGATCGACGCTCCGAAAAGACCGACTTTACGCACATGATCGCCGAAGAATTCCCTGATGTTTTCATACCAGGGCTTATCGATACTCTCTTTCAGCAAACGATCGAACGCGCGGCGAACCATATCTTGAAGCCCGCTCGCCCCTCCCAGGAACACATGGACCCCGGCCACTTCGTCTTCCCTTTCACTCAACCGCCTTACAAAGGAAGCAAGAGAACTCTTTCCAATACCGCGTTCACCGGCCACAAACCCGACTTTGAAACGCCCTCGTATGGAGGACGCACGAACCAGGCTTCGCAATCGCTCGACTTCCGATATGCGGCCCACGAAAAACTCGATTGGGACGGGCTGTCCTGGGGTAAAAGGGCTCGATTCAGGCGTCATTTCAAGTCTCTCCAATAGCTTCTAGAGTTATCATCCCTGCCTGATGATTATAGCCTTTGCCCAACTCACAGGAAACTATAATTGCCGCGAATCAATCATTATCCAATGACTTCATCCGCCATCGGTATGATGTTTGATGATCCTCTGGATCGGAGCACGGGTTGATCACTTCTCGTCACCATGCTTGTGCTCGTTTAATAGAGCCGTTTGTGCGCGCCCGCCACTCCTCGGCATCGATTCTATGTTCGGTTTCAAAAGGAGACGCCCCGCTAAGACCTTCGAAGGCTGTCTTTAGCCGAGGGTCTCCCGATTCATCCGGCTGACGGCTAATTCGATTTCTTTGCGGCCATCTTCTCTTTGTACGCCTCCGCGCACCCTTCACAGCAGAAATATACCTTGCGGCCTTCGTATTCGATTGACTTCGATTGATCGACAGGCTCCTTCGTCATCGGACACACCTCATTGGCCTTGACGGCTTCCTGATCTTCTTTCGAGAGAGTGGCTATGTACTTTTCGGGGTCTTTCTCAAAAGTGGCCGGGCACATCTGGCAGCAGAAGTAGACGTACTGGCCTTTGTACTCGACGCGTTGCTTCTCGCTCACGTCGTTCTTCATCACGGGGCATTTCTTGTTGGTGACGGCTTTCTTATCATCATCGGATGCCTTCATCACGGCAACGCTCGCAAACACGATAAACAAAGCGATGGTTAATTTGCGCATAATCTTTATCCTTCTCCTCAGAGGTATAGTAAAGAGGCTCAGAATCGGCCCGACCAAAATTATACAGGCGAGTGCGGGGGGCGCGCAAAGAAATCCGCTCTTTCAAGTAAGGCAGTTGCAAAGTACCTGGGAGCGCACTTTGAGCGTGCATGGGTTGCGCAATTGCTGATTATCTTGAAAAAGGGCGTTTCCTCAAGCCATGCAGGCAGGA
>JAKEHD010000585.1 GCA_022615215.1 Blastocatellia bacterium | reverse complement strand
GCCGCAAACAGAGAAAAGATAAAGGAAGCGATAAAGAGATTGCGAGAGAAGAAGAAGGGCAAATAGAAAGATGAAAAACCATAAGAGGAAGACTCTTTTCCTCAAAAGGAAGACTCTTTTCCTCAAAAGGAAGACTCTTTTCCTCAAAAGGAAGACTCTTTTCCTCATCCGATCAGGAATCGTTTGCGTTCGGAGCGAGAAATAAAATCATAAGGGCGCGGCTGACTGTGACTGACTCGGGTTGTCCCTTATGTCCCCAAACGTCCCATTCATCCATAATCATTTCTGTAATAAGGTTCTCCGTTCCAAAGCCAAGTTCAAGTAAACAAACGCCATAAATATAAGGCTCGTGCGCCGGGTTTAAGGGAACGGTTCTTGCAAACTATCAATGTCGCGCCTTGAAATCCGATGTGAAATGGCAACCCCCAATGGCCATTTAAAACGAAGGCATGGGAAGTGACACATTTTTTCCGGCAGGAGATATGACAAAATGGAGAAGAACCAGGAAACCTCTATACTGATCGTTGACGACGAAGAAGCCATACACAAGCTTCTGGCCACCTACCTCTCAAACGATCATGCTTGCGTGACGGCCAACAATGCCGATGAAGCCACAAGGCTGTTATCGGCCGGATCTTTCAACCTTGTGCTTACCGATATAACCATGCCGGGGGCTTCGGGACTGGAACTATGCCAGTATATTCAGAAAGCCTGTCCGGATACGGTAGTGATAGTGGTATCGGGAATGACCGATATACAGTATGCTGTCGAGGCGATGCGACAAGGGGCTTTCGATTATCTCATAAAGCCTTTCGACCTCGCTCAGGTAAATATGGCCATAGATCGCGCGCTCCGCTATCAAGCCCTTATAGCGGCGAAGCGCCACTATGAGCAGTCACTCGAAGAGACCGTCATGGCGAGGACGAGAGAGCTTCGCGCGCTCAATGAAAACCTCAACCAGACGCTGGAGGCGCTATATACCAACTACAGGGCGACGCTGCGGGCGCTTGCCGGGGCGCTCGAAGCGCGCGATGTGGAGACGAGCGGCCACTCCGATCGCGTCGTGGCTTACTGTCTCAGGCTCGGGCGCGAACTCGGAATTTCGCATAACGACCTGATAGGTCTCGAACAGGGCGCGCTCCTTCACGACATCGGGAAGATAGGCGTACCCGACTCCATACTGCTCAAATGCGGACCGCTTACCGATGAAGAGTGGCGGGAGATGCGCAGACACATAGAACATGGTCTGTCTATAATAGACGGCATAGATTTCCTGTCGGGCGCGCGTCCCGTCGTGGGTCAGCACCATGAAAAATACAACGGCAGCGGCTATCCCAGAGGACTGCGCGGGGAGGCCATACACATAAACGCGCGGATATTCGCAGTGGCCGACGCTTACGATGCGATAACGAGCGATAGACCTTACAGGGCCGCGCAGGCTTACGTTCAGGCTCGTGACGAGATCGTCGCCAACGCGGGCTCTCACTTCGACCCGAAAGTCGTCAAGGCTTTTTTGAAAGTCCCGGAGAGTGAATGGGCGGAGATACGTAGAACCGCCGAATCCAAAGATTACATCGAGCAGATAATAGAGAAACGCGAGCTTCGCTCATTCATAGTCTCGCTGAAACGTCACTCAGGAACCACCGGCCCGCTCAGCCTTGCGGTTGCGTAAACGCTTTAACGGAGCCATGCTTGAAAGAACGTGGAACCGCGGATGCAATTCGTAGGTTGTAAAATTCGCTAGATTCGACGGGGCTACGTTCTTTCAAACGAGGAGACGAATCCTGGCCCGCTCAGCCTGGCGGTTGCATAAAACCTTCAATGGAGCCTCGTTTGAAAGAACGTAGAAGCATTAGGAAAACTTTTCATCCGACGCTTCCATCATTACGACAGGCATAGATTTTGTCCTGTCTCAGTGCGCGATCAAGTGCTGTGCGAAACTGATCGCTCTCGCTTGTAGGGCTGGCCGAGGTACTTGTCGGCGGCTTTTTGAGCGCCGTTATAATTATTGCCGGTCTCTTTCGCTTTATCGTATTCGGCAACGGCGCGTTCGCGCTGGTCCTCCGCATCGTAGGTATTGCCCCGATAAATGTAAGACCAGACTTCGAGCCACGAAGGCTCAAGGTCGCCGTTGAGCGCTTCGGTGAAGTATTCCCTGGCCTTCTGCCAGTTGCGCTGCTCCATGAAAAGCAGTCCCAGGTTGTACCAGGCCCATGAGGAGCGCGGGTTGAGTTTCAGGGCGGCCCGGAATTGCTCTTCGGCATCGGCGTACTCCTCGCGCTGGAAGTGCTGTATGCCCCGGCGCACGACCACAGACGTGCGCAACGCATCCGAGACCCTCAGATAACGGTTCTCGGGGTCGACGATTATATCGAGCGGCTTGCCCTCCGACGACAGGTCGAAATCGGCCGAAGTGCCTCTCAGGTCTATAGTGGTCTTGGATTCGCGTCCGCCTTCGGATTCCAGCAATATGTCTACGGGACCGCGAAAATTGTCGAGGTTTTGCCGGACCGTCCCGCGCACTTTGAACTCTCCCTCTTTGGTTCGCAGTATCGAGTAATCGACTTTGAACTCAGGCACGCCGGTCGAATCGACCCACAGACCGAAAAAGCCGCGCAGGTTCGTGCCTGCTGCCTTATCGGCAAGGTTCTCGAAATCGTCTATTCCGGTATTCTTCCCCTTATAGGTCGAATAGTAGTTTTTGAGCAGGGCGAAGAATTTGTCGTCGCCGATGGTGCTGCGAAGCATGTGGTAGACGTAAGCTCCCTTGTAGAAGATCACAGACATGTAGGCAGGCGACTGATCGTTTATCTGAGCGGGCGCGCGAGCTATGGAGGCTTCCTGTTCGAAGGCGAGCGCGAGTTCGAGAATCTCCGAAAGCGTGCCATGAAATTCAGCCTGGCTCTGTTGCGACTCTCGATACATCACAGCGGAATACTCCGCCAGCCCCTGCGACAACCATGCGGCGTCGAAGCTCTTCAACCCGACGGTCTGTCCCCACCACTGATAAGCCACCTCGCGGGCCAGGTCTTCAACCGGAAGCTCTTTCTGGGACACGAAGGCGCTGTGCGAAAGGAAAGCTATGCCTGCGCCGCTGTAAGCGTTCATCGTATCGTCGTCGACTTCCGCAAGGACGTAGCGCCCGCCGAATGCATAAGGGCCGAAGCGGTTGTTATAAAACTGAAGTATCTGCGCGATCTCTTGTCCGTATTCCTGAACACGCGCCTCGCTGCCGGGATAGACGTAAATATCTATCTGTATGCCTGCGGAAGTGATAGTGCGAGTGATGAACTGTCCGGCGGCGAACGAACCCGTCAGCACGGGCTGGTTCGCTATGAAGGTGAAGGTTCTGCGCCCGTCTTCTGCTGAGACGGGGGTGACAGGGCTTGCGCTGTGTCCCGCGACCGTCCAGTTGGCGGGCACAGTAAAGCTTATTTCAGAAGTAGCGCGGTCGGCCGCATAGCCGTGAAATGGGAACCATCGCGAGGCATAGAACAGGTACGAGCCTTCGGGTCCGACGTAAGCCAGCCGACGGTCGGGCAAGGGACCGCCTTCGGGCGTGGCCAGAGGGCCGCTGTATTCGAAGGTCAGCGTGATGTCGGAGCCTGCCGCGTAGAGTTGTCCCAGGTTGATCTTCACGTTCAACTCATTAACTCTGTCCTGTATGAATTGAAGCTCGGTTTTGCCATCGGGCGCTTTGATGCTCGATATGGCGAGCGAGCCGTTCATCTCAAGCACCGCCGATTGCGTCTGGGCGAGCGCCTTGAAGGACACGACGGTCGTGGCCTTCATCGTGTGCGAGTCAGGGAGCAACTCTGCGTTGATTTTGTAGTGAGTTATGTCAATGGTCGCGCCCGCTTCGGTCTGAGACCGGCCGTCCGAGGCCAGGACCGCTACAAGCGCGAAGGCCAGGGTCAACAGTGTTTTCTTATGGGTTCGTTGCATCATTCTGCTCCGGTTCCTTCTCATAAAATAGGTTGATACGATGACGAAATTATAGCACCACGTTCACCGTCAATCTAGCACCGCTCAGGGCTATTGCAAAGTACCTGGGAGCGCACGCTTCCAGCGTGCTGGGTTTGCGCTAAGGCCGATTTAGGAGAAAATCGGCGTCTCCGCAAGGCATGCAGGCAGGATGCCTGCG
>JAKEHD010000584.1 GCA_022615215.1 Blastocatellia bacterium | reverse complement strand
TCACGTTTGCCCTGATGGCTGTGTTTGCGCTTGCGCCTGCTAAGGCTTCGCAGGACGAGCAGGTATTGAAGCTGCGCACCGATCTCGTCGTGGTTGACGTGACGGTTATGGACAAGGATGGCCGTTTCATCCGCGACCTGAAAGCCAAAGACTTTATTCTTTACGAAGACGACAAGCCGCAGAAGCTGGAGTTCTTCAATGCGAACGAAGAGGCGGCGCTGACGCGGCCTATCTCGGCGGTCTTCGCTATCGATAATTCAGGCAGCATCACACCCGAAGAGGTGAACAAACAGCGCGAAGCCACCGAGAGCTTCATGCGCCTCGTGCGGGCGGATTCCGTCTTTGCGGTCGTTTCGTTCAACCATCAGGTAAAGGTTGTCCAGGATTTCACAAGCGACCCCAGAAAGATCACCGAGGCTTTCCGGCGTATAAAAAAACCGGAAGGCTCTACCATGCTCTTCAGGTCCATAGATAAAGCGGTCTCCATGCTCAAGCGGGGACCGCGATTCCGCAATGGCCGCAGGCTTCGCCGCGTGGTCATCGCCATAAGCGATGGCATCGATTCGGTGGACCCTCCCATGGAGCAAAGCCACCTTATCCAACGCGCGAACG
This sequence comes from Blastocatellia bacterium, assembly GCA_022615215.1. Classification (GTDB taxonomy): domain Bacteria; phylum Acidobacteriota; class Blastocatellia; order UBA7656; family UBA7656; genus JAKEHD01. The sequence continues at coordinate 8,108 of JAKEHD010000584.1, read as the reverse complement.
ACGCGGAGGTGACGGTCTATTCGATAACTCTGCCGTCATATTCGGCCGGGTCACTTACGCGGGAGCGGTCCTTAACTTTGCTTGATGTCGCTCGCATAGTGCCTATGACCGGCGGCAAAGACTTTTCAGCCGATGCGAAAGACTTCACGCCCGCCTTCAAAGCCATCGCCGAGGAGATACGTTCGAGCTACACGCTGGCCTATTATCCCGCCGAAGCGAGTCGAAACGACGCCCGCGTTCACCGCTTGCGAGTCGAGGTCGATCGCGTGGGCGCGATCCCTCGCGCAAGTCGCAGCACTTACCAATCCCCGCAACCGGGCAACAGCAACCGGTAGAGTCGGGCAGCCTCTTCGTGCAATCAATCTCCTCGTTGAGTTTCAGACAAACACAGATCAGGGCTAAAGGTTCAGAGTACAGCCTTCAGGCTGCCGCGGCACGCTGAAGCGTGGACACTGAAGCGCGGACTCTGAACTTAATACATTTCAAAGTGAAAGCTGGTAAAACCGTCGGCGATGGTTTAAGATCAAAGTTTCTTTCGTCCGGCTGATTGCCGACAGAGGGACTCGGAGATACAAATGATCGAAAAGAAAAAAGTAGGAATGGTGAGCCTCGGATGTCCCAAAAACCTCATCGATAGCGAGGTGATGATGGGGCTTCTCTCTCGCGGAGGGTATGAGTTGACCTCCGACCGCAAGGAGGCCGATATCCTCGTGGTCAACACCTGCGGATTCATCGATTCCGCGCGCCAGGAGTCGGTCGACACTATTCTGGAGATGGCCGAGCTCAAACAGTCGGGCAGGCTCGAACGCCTGATAGTGGCCGGGTGCCTCGTCGAGCGATTCCAGAACGAACTGCGACGCGAGATACCCGAAATCGATGCCTGCATAGGGGTCAACCAGATAGAAGATATTCTGGCCGTCGCAAAGCCGAACGGGCGACGACTGCTGCCCGTCTACAGCGACGGCGCGGCGACGCCTGAGCTTTACCTCTACGATGAAACCACTCCCCGCCTTCGCGCCACCGCGCCTTACACGGCTTACGTGAAGATAGCCGAAGGGTGCGATCATACCTGCGCCTTTTGCATAATACCGAGGCTGCGCGGACGGTTTCGCTCTCGCTCGCCCGAATCGATCATCAGAGAAGCCGAGATGCTCGCCGCTCAGGGAGTCAAAGAGATAGTCCTCATCTCTCAGGACACTGTAAACTATGGCGCGGACCTTGCGCTCAGAGACGGGCTTGCGCGGTTGATAGACTCTCTTGCGCTCGTGCCGGGCATTCGCTGGATAAGGTTCCTTTATTGCTATCCCACAGGCATTTCAGACGAGTTGCTGCGCGTCATGCGCGAGCGCGAGAACGTATGCTCGTACTTCGACATCCCGCTTCAACACGCAAGCTCTCGCGTGCTGGCCCGCATGCGTAGAGGCGGCACGCGATCTTCTTACGAGCGAATGATAAACCGCATACGAGAGCAGGTGCCCGATGTCGCCGTTCGCACCACGTTCATAGTCGGGTTTCCAGGCGAGCGCGAAGAGAATTTCGAAGAGCTTATCGATTTCATCCGCGCGGTCGAATTCGACCGGGTGGGTGTCTTCATCTATTCGGACGAAGAAGGCTCGGCCGCCTTCGCGCTCGAAGAAAAGGTTGACCCTAAAACAGCGCGGCGGCGCGAACGCCTGCTGATGAAAGAGCAAGCGCGAATATCTCGGCGCAGGAACAAACAACTGATAGGCAGCCGTGTGGAAGTGCTGCTCGAAGGCAGGTCAAAGGAAAGCGACCTGTTGCTCGAAGGGCGAATGAAATCGCAAGCGCCTGAGATAGACGGCTGCATTTTGATAAACGATATGCCCGAAGGTTGCGAGGCGCATTCGGGAGATTTCGTCACCGTAGAGATAACCGAAGCGATGGATCATGACCTCATCGGACGCATAGTTTGATCGCCACTTAGACCACATCCTTGAACGGGAATGCGCCCATCGAAAAAGAGAATCGCCGCCTTATGAGCGGCTATGCTGCGGTCGACCGCATCGCCTGTTTTCTTGCGACCGGCGCGGGGGCGGGACGCGCACCCATAGCTCCCGGAACCGTAGGCGCTCTCGAAGGCGTTATCTTATACCTGGCGGTAACGGCTCTGCCGCTGACGCCGCGCGAACTTCTTTTGACACTAGTGGCGCTCAATGTTCTGGTCTTTGGAGTCGGGATATGGGCATCGGGCCGCGCCGCCAAGATGTTAGGTCTCGAAGACCCCGGCCAGGTTGTGATCGATGAAGTGAGCGGCCAGTTGATCGCTCTCACCCCGCTTGCCCTTGCGCCTTCCATTGCGGGCGTGGTCGTTGCGTTCTCGCTCTTTCGCCTGTTCGATATATTCAAGCCATACCCGATTCGCAAACTCGAACGCCTGCGCGCAGGATTTGGCATAATGATGGACGACGCGCTTGCAGGGGTGTACGCGGCAGCGATTGTATGGATTGGGATTCAAGCGAGCGTGCTTTGATCGAGGGGCTTCAGGGCAGGCGCTATATTTTGAAACGAGATCGATCTACTGCCCGTGTCTGCAATCGCACTTGCAAATCAAAATAATTTTTATGGAGATCAGCCGGATCAAACAGATCATCAAGCGCACGGGCGCAAGCGAAGAGCCGGAAATCGGATTCATAAAACGCGCGCCGGTGACAGGAGCGCGCCTTAAGAAAGAAATCTTTATGAAGAAAGAAATCTTTATGGGCGTCTTCGCTTCATCGTTCAATCCTATTACGGTCGCTCATGTTGAGTTGATGCGGCTTGCCGCCGAGAAGTTTTCGCTCGACGAGATGCTGGCGCTTGCGGGCAAAGCGAATGCCGATAAGATCGGCTACGAGTGCTCGCTCGAAGACAGGTTATCGATGCTGGCCCTCGCGTTCGAGGGATCTGCCAGCGCGTCTATAGGTCTGTCGTCGCACGCTTACTTCGTCGACATGCTTGAGGCACTCCTTCGCATCTACCCATCGCCTGCCCGTTTCCATTTCATCCTGGGGTTTGACACATTCGAGCGGGTGCTAGACCCGGAGGGTAAATACACTGCGCGCTATCACCGCAGGTTCGGCAATCGCGCGGATGCGCTCCGGTATTTGCTCTCGAACAGCCGACTCATAGTCGCAGGTCGTGCGGGCCGGAGGCTCAGTGATCTCCGCGCGCTAATGGCAGGCGAACCGGAGCAATTACAAGAGCGCGTTTCGTATCTCGGCCTGCCGGGCGACCTCGGCGAGAGGTCGGCGACCGAGGTGCGCGACCGTCTGCGCGAGGGGCTTCCCATATCGGGGCTTGTGCCCTTGCCGGTCGAGCGATACATAAAAGAGCGAAACCTTTACCTGTAGAAACATCGAATCCTGATAAATCACGACGATTCAAAGCCTGTGATGAGATGCAGAAACCTGCAAATCCTGCCATAGTTGTTTTGTGACAGCAGAGAAATATGGATATCGTAAGAACAGTCTGCCTCTCGTGTAAGTCGGCGCTGGAATTCCCGCGAGACTTCGATAACGTCGTATGTCCGAACTGCGGCGCGGCCTATCAGGTGCGCGAGTATAAAGGCGCTGTCAACCTGACGGCCCTCGAAGCCGAGCCTGACCGACTGAGGCCGCCAGAGAGCGGGCCGAACGGGTCGGGGGGGCTTGCGGCGGTCGATTTGAGATTGGCTGAACTCGATGAGTTGATCGAAGCAGTAGGCTCGGAAATAGAGGTGATAAAGAGTCGCGAGCAGGCGGGACCGCTTCAGGCGGGCTGCGCTTTTTTCGGCATCTTCGGCATGGTGCTCGTGGTCCTTGCGTTCTTTATGACGGTGGGGAGGACATACTTCGGCGGGTGGCTGTTTTACCTGTCGCTTGCGGCGGTAATCCTCGTGGGCCTTATGAGAATGCGCAGCCGTGTGGCAGCATTCGCGCAGGCCGAACAACTCCGCGACGAGCGCATACGCCTGGAAAGCGGGCTGGCTCAGATGGAAGAGGATCGGGACCATTTGGAGAGACTCAAAGAAAAGGCAGTTTCAAAAGAGAGCGATCTATCTGCTGAAAAGAAGGGCAGTTGAACGCGCCCGTGCGGATTCTCACCATTTTATCAGGGGGAGACATGTGTAGAACGAAGAGCGGGCAGTTTTTCTTCCATGTCGGCGAACGTCGCAAAGACCTGTTTTCAACGCAGGCACCCATCCGGCAGGGGTAAGACATCCAATGAAACAGCTTGCCGTGTAAACGGAGGCGGAGGGTGAAGAATCAGGGAATCGAGTTGGATGGTAGGAAACGTAGAGACATTTCAGGAGGTGCAAGAGAAAAAGTTATGACCAAGATCAAGAACAGAATGATTGCTTTGGTAGCATTGCTGGCGCTTGCGGCCTCAGCCGCAGCAGCCGCTACGAATTCGCCGCAGAATCTTTCGCTGACAGAAAAGAAGATACGCAAAGAGCTCGTGACACTACCGCGCTATAACGTGTTCGATAATCTGGAGTTCCAGGTCAGGGGAAACACTGTAATACTGTCGGGCCAGGTTACGCGCCCGACGACGCGCAAGGATGCCGAGCGTAGGGTGGCCAAAATTGAAGGCATAGACCGGGTGGTCAACAACATAGAGGTGCTGCCTCTTTCTTCGTTCGACGATTCCATTCGTATACGGACATACCGAGCGGTGTTCCGCACCGCCAACCTTTACAGGTATGCACAGGGGACGAACCCGTCCATACATATCGTAGTGAATCGCGGACACGTGACGCTTGAAGGCGTCGTCGCCACCAAAGGCGACAGCAACCTGGCCTATCTGGCCGCAAGCCAGGTGTCGGGCGCGTTCTCTGTAACCAACAACTTGCGTGTCGAGCGATAAGTTTGATCGAGAGATGCGGCCGGACGGGTATGAACGACCCGCCCGGCCGTTCGTCTGTTTTGGCATACATTGATTTTATTTGAGTGCGCTTCGATGCTTTACTATGATATTATTCCGTAGGTTGATTCATGTTATGCCAGTATGTGAGACCCCATTTTTAAACGTTGTATCATGCAGCGAAAAAACCAGGAGAATCAGATAGATGAATATCAGTTCAAATAACTTCATCAGATCATTAGTACGCGCGTGGGCCTTTGCGCTTGTGCTGACGCTGGGATTGGGCTTCAGCCATACGGCGCAAAGTATTGCTTATGCAGGGCAAGAGCCGGGACAGGAACATGGGCCGCAATTGCCTTCGCCGAGCGACCTGTCGCGCGCTTTCATAAACGTGGCCAAGCAGGTCAAACCCGCAGTGGTGAGCCTGGATGTTGTAGAAAAGACCCGGCAGGGGGCTATGCGCCTGCCCGAAGGTTTCCCTCAAATTCCGGGCCTTCCAGAGACGCCGCGCCGCCGCGAAGGCAAGGGGTCAGGCGTCATCATCAGCCCGGAAGGTTACATATTGACTAACAACCATGTGGCAGGCGATGCCGAGTCTATAAAGGTAAAAGTTGCTGACGGACGCGAATTCAAAGCTTCACTTGTCGGCGCAGACCCGGAAACCGATCTTGCAGTCATAAAGATAGAGGCGCAAAACCTGCCCTTTGCCAGGCTCGGCGATTCGGAAAAACTCGAACAGGGAGAATGGGTGATCGCGCTCGGCAGCCCCTTCGGGTTTCAGCAAACCATGACCGCAGGCATAGTTTCGGCGACCGGCCGCGAGATACAGGGTGCCGGGCAATTTACGAATTTCATACAGACCGATGCTTCGATCAATCCCGGAAACTCAGGCGGGCCGCTCGTCAATATGAAAGGCGAGGTCGTCGGCATAAATACGATGATATTCTCGCGAACGGGCGGCAGCGTGGGGATAGGGTTCGCCATTCCTTCGGGGCTTGCAAACAAGGTCTACGCGCAACTCATCGAGAGAGGCAAGGTCACGCGCGGCTATCTCGGCGTATATCTCGGCGAAGTCACTCCCGCCATCGCCAGAACCGTCAACTATAAGGGCGAGACGGGCGTGCTGGTCCAGGACGTGAGCAAAGATGACGGCCCGGCAGCGAAAGCCGGCCTGCAAAGCGGCGACGTTATAGTCGAGTTCGACGGCAAGCCGGTCAAGTCGTCCAGGCAATTGACTGAGATCGTAGCCGATACACCTGTAGGCAAAACCGTGCAACTCAAGTACGCGCGCGAGGGCCGCTTTGAGACCGCCACGATCAAACTCGGCGAGCGTCCGCGCTCTGATAACACCGAGCCTGAAGAAGATGAAGATGAGGGCGAAGAAGATGCGGGCAAACTGGGCATTTCAACTCAGACCGTTACCCCGCTGGTGGCCAGCCAGCTAAAACTCAAAATAAAAACGGGCACGATCATTCGCAGCATTCAACCCGATGGCCCGGCGGCGGAAGCGGGGCTGCTGCGCGGCGATGTGATACACCGCATAAATCGTATTCCGGTGACGAACGCCCAGGAGTTGGCCGAAGCCCTCAAAACAATAAAAGGCGATAACGAGATAGTCCTTCAGATCGAACGCGGCGGTCAGCTCTCGTTTATAACTGTGGCCCTGGAGCGATAGGCGAAGGACGGAGATTTCTTGATTAGATGGAAGGGCGGCCCGGTTTGGTCGCCCTTGATTTTTCCCGGCATTCGCCTGGCAGGTTGAAGACGCGCACATCAAGCGTCCGGCCGGGTTTGCCATTTAATGTCGAACTGGCAAAAACTGTCTCCCAGCCCCGAACACTGGGTCTCGCGAACCTGGACCTCCATTCCGCCACACATCTCGACCGCGCGATGATAGAAAGCTCTGGCTACCTGACAGATGACCGGCATCGAGCGCGGCTTGAGAACTTTGATCGTGCATTGTCCGTCTCGCTCGCTTACCACTTCCATCTCGCCCGGATCGTTTATCATCGAGTGCATAGGGATCATTTTGTTCAGCAGGTCGACTGGATTTTTTCCGCGAAAGACCTTGTAGGTGTTGCTCAGAACTTCTTCTGCCGAATGATAGCCGATTCTCGTATAAACGGCTTCATCGCCTGCGGCGGCCGTGCGGCATATTGCGCGCATTACGCGCTCGTAGAGTTCTATGGGATACCAACCTGTGTCGAGCACCATGCGAAGCGATTCCTGATCGGCAGGTTCCAGAGACCTTATCAGATCGATCAAGGCCGTCTCGCCGTATTCATCTCGCACGAAAGCGAGTTTGGAACTGATTTTACTCCCCTTGACTTTTGACATGGAAATTTCTCCGTCGGCATTGCGTGAATCGGGGCATGGTAAATTTACTGTTGATATGTGGGATTATCAACACTTTTGATCGGGACTTTTGCCTGGGAGCGCGCGCTTTGAGCGTGCCCGGCTTGCGCTCTTCACCTGGGAAATCTGCGTCAAGACCCGCGCCTGTGTTCGAGATGGGCCATCGCCAGGTCGGCCAGAGCCAGCAGAGCGTCTTTCTGCCTGCGGCTGAGTTTTCGCGCCTTGCGGTCCATCACGCATAGAGTGCCTATCGGATGCCCGTGAAAAGTCACGAGTGGCACGCCCGCGTAAAATCGCACTTGAGGTTTTGCAATGACCATAGGATGGGCGGCGAATCTTTCGTCCGAGAGCGCGTCGGAGATGATGAACAGGCCGGGTTGCAATATTGTGTAAGCGCAAAGCCCTGCGTCTCGCGCCATCTCCACAGCCTCCATTCCGACTCTGGCCTTGAACCACTGGCGGTCCCGATCAATCAGGTTGAGCAAAGCGACAGGGGTTTTGCAGATGTGAGAGGCCAGAAGGACTATATGGTCGAATACCTTTTCGGGGAAGGTGTCCATTATGTCATAGAGCCGCAAAGCATCGAGCCTCTCTTCTTCATTGTTAGGCAAGGGCGGCCCTTTAAACGGCACGGGCGGCAGCGCAGGCGTGGTCTTTAGCGATTTCAGGTCTCCTGTATTCGGGCGGGCCGGGCCGGTTTCCTTTTCCGAAACGAGGGCTGCCGTGCCTGTAGGTGACACCCGTGTCGTGACCGGCGCTGAAGATTTTTCGGCAAGCGGGTGTCCACAATGAGGGCAGAATCGAGTTTTGGCGGAGAGGTCTGATTGGCACGAAGAACACTTCATCATCTACTTCCTTGCCTGTCGAATGAAATCATTGTTGAATGAAATCATTGTTGAATGAAATCATTG
>JAKEHD010000583.1 GCA_022615215.1 Blastocatellia bacterium | reverse complement strand
CCTCTCTGGAAAAACTTTCATGCAGGCCCCGCGCGCAGTATAGCTGACGGCTGATAGCTGATAGCTGACGGCTGACCACTGTTCGATCAATCCGATTTCTTCCTCTTGAAGAGGAATCCCGGCGAGACTTGCCCGGTCCTTGTGAGTTCGACCGTCATCGTGGTGAACTGACCTTGTTTCACGCGCTTGTGTACCTTCTTGTCATTGACCGTGATCTTCTTACACGTGCCCTCCCCGTCGCACTTGAATGAGAGTTTCTTCAGCTTCTTGCCGTCGGCGTATACTGTGGTCTCGCCTTTGCGGAAGTTCCTGCCCGTGACCGCAAGCTCGCCCTTGCCGTTCTCAAGCGTGGTGTACTTCACCTCGGTGATTACCGGCATGGCCCACACTTCGAACTTGCCCGCAGAGGTGATCGTGGCGGAATTGCCCGCGCCGTCGTAGACCGTTATCCGCACCTTTCCTTTATTGACTTCCAGGGCCGCAGGCACCTGCCAATCATAACTCTGCTGCTCTCCGCTGCTCGGCGCGGTCAGCGAAATTATGCTCTGGAACGTCTCGCCGTTATCGGTCGAAAGCTCTATCACTCGCTGGACGACGCCTATGTCGTCGCTTTCGGTCCACTGTATCGTGGCTACCATGCCGCCGCCAAGCACCGCATTGCTGCCGGGAGACAGTAGCAATACCTGGGGCGGAGAGATGTCGGGCGGGCCGCTGACTATTTCGAATGCGTTCGGACTCACGGACGCGACGGGGAGATTGACTCCATCGAGCGCGGTCACTTTTATTCTGCCGAAGGGTGTCGGGAACGATGGCACTCGCCAGTCGTAGCTGCGAGCGCTGCCGTTCAGAACGGCTATCGTGTTGTAGGACGCTCCGTCGTCGGCTGAAAAATCGACGCGCTGGCTCTGTATCTCATTGTCGTCGGAAGCGTTCCAGAGCAGCTTCACAAGGTCGCCGACCTTGAGCGTTTCGCCGCCTACGGGGTAGGTCACGTTGACTGTGGGCGGAGAATCCATAGGATCGTCGCCGCCACCGCCGCCACCGCCATCATCGCCGCCATCCTCGTCGCTCTGCGCGTTATAGACCACGAGCGCGAAGTCCTGATCGGTCGGGTCGCCATTGTCGGGCAATCCATCTCCCGCTATGTTTGCGGCGACGACGCGGATGGTGAACTCGCCTGTGAGTCCTTCGGGCAGCCAGACCGATTCGACATTGTTCAGATTGTCTGAGGATCCGTCCTCGACCGATACCTCGCCCGCGAAGTTGTTGCCCAGATAGGTTTTGCCGTCGACTTCCACTATGAGGTTGAGGTTGTTGACTGTGGGATTGCTGACAAGCGTGCCGGGCGCGTCGGTCCAGGCAAGGGTGACGCGGAAAGGTTTCGCAGGGTCGGAGACGAAGCCTTGCAGAGTGAACTCTGCGCCGGTCGCGTCGAGCGCCTGGTTCTGATCTACGGATATACGCGGCACATCGTCGAGCGCGCGGCCCAGGTTCAAAAGCCCCCACCCCTGATTGTTGCCCGGTAGATTATCGCCCGCTCCCGTTCCCGTCATATAAGTGGTCGAGTTCGTCAGAAATGCTTTTATCATGGCAGGGCTGGGCGCGCGACTCGTGGTCGTCTGAAAGTATTGCCGTATGAGCGCCGCCGCTCCCGCCACGGCCGGAGCCGAGTGGCTCGTCCCCGAAGACCATGTGTAAAGCGATTGCCCTGCGGGAAATTCTCCGGGACCGCAAACGCCGCCCGCATCGAAGCCGGGGTCTTGAGACCGCGCGCCCTGTATGTGCGTGCCGGGCGCTACGATTTCGGGTTTTCTGCGGCCGTCGGACGTAGGCCCGCCCGATGAAAAACTTATTATCGAGAATATGTCGTCAGCGCCCGAAGAGCTTATGTTGCAACCGTCAATGCCCGTGGGCCGGAGGTTTTCGCTCGCGCCGACCGACAGGACATTCTTCGCCGTAGCGGGCGTGGCCACCTTTCCTCCCGCTCCGCTGTTGCCGGAAGAAAAGATTATCGTCATCTCCTGATTGCCGGATAATCCCTGGCGCGCGTCTCTCACCAGTATGTCATATATCTGGCTCTCGACCGTATAATTGTTGCTGTTGGCTCCCCAGCTATTGCTCGAAATGCGAGAGCCGTCGCGGTACATCAAATCGACCATCTGGGGGAAGCTCGGACTCGTGTAATCGGGATTGAATATCTTCGTGACTCCGAGTTTCACATAAGGATGGACGCCCAGTCCCAAGCTATAACCTTGCTCGTCCATGAAGGGGAAGCCCTGGCCGATGTTATAGCCGCCGACTACAGATGCATTGAGGGTGCCGTGACCCGTCGTATCATTGGCAGGGTCTTCCTCTTCGACGGTCCCGACCAGCAATCGCGCATAAGCTATGCGCGACACGCCCGCCACGCTCAGGAAGTCCGGATGCAATACTTCGGGGTCGGGATTGCCCTGGTCTATGCCGCTGTCGGAAACGTCTACCGAAAAGTCCGGCGTAGACCCAAGCCCCTTCGATTGAAGCCATGTCAGATAGCCCGCAGGGTCCAGCGTATTGCCCGTATATTTACCGGCCACTATGAGGTCTTGCCGCTCGTCGTGCAGTTCAGGCCGACTCCATTCTTCTATCCATACGACTTCGTTGCTGCGCGCTATTTCCGCAAGCCTGCTCGAATGCACACGCATTCGGACGTTACGGTAATTCAAAACATCGACCGGCTCTGCCATCACCTCGGCCGAAGCGGCCGAGAGCAGGCGTTGAAGTTCCGCATCCGTGCGAGCGGTTTTGGCGAACTGCACGGTGACGGCGATCTCTCTCTCGGAATCGAGAGAGATTTCAGGCGCTATCTTGTAAGCGGGCAGAAACGCCCCCGTCCATTGAACGAACCCTCCCGACGCAAGCGACAGACGGTCGAGCGCCGCGCGCCCTGCGGAGTCCTGTCGGACCAGATAAGCATTGTTAGGAACGTAGCATAAGATTTCAGCGGATCGGCTCAATTCTTCGAGCCATTCGTCTTTGACGGGTCCGACCATCTGCACTAGGTAGAGCTGCTCGCCCGCGGGCGAAGGCTCGCCGAGCGAGTTCAAATGTACGGGTTCGCCCTCTGTGGTATCGAATGCGCCCGCGCGCAGAAATATGACGTTCATATCGTCACGAACGCTCGCCCCACCTCGGCGAGCGAGCGCGCCGAGCGTTGCGACCGTCGAGGTCGGGGCGCTCAGAAGCGAGAATGCGCCGTAGTCTTCTATGACCGAGCCGCCCTGAGCGAGCACTTGATCGCGCAACTCTTTTTCATCGGCGCGGACCAGGATTTTATGATGCGGCGAACGGCTGCGATAAGACGAAGCCGCACCTGCGCGCCGGGCGAAGGGTATTACTCTATCTTCGTTCTCGGACGAATCGGAACGGGCGGGAAGTTGATCGACGAACGATGATGCAAAGACGAATACCAGGATGGATAGTATGTGAAGAGTATATCGAGCCATTTGACACCTGCCATAAGTCCGCGAACGCGGGTCTTTATGCAGCATCTTCCCATCGGGATCGCGGCAATGGCGCTTTCACTCATCCGAATGGGTAACTGATGCGCGCTGCACTTTTATGGATTAGCCGGTAGGGGCAAAAACAGAATGTTTATGCAACACGCCGACGCATTATGTTTTGGGAGACTGATGCACTACGTCGACGTGATTCGATGGTAAGTTAGGCAGATAGAGGTGTCAATAGTTTTCCCCATGCGGTGTCATAGCAAAATAGAAATGTCCCCTTCTGAGCAAAATAGAAATGTCCCATTGCCCGCCCCCACTCGCGCGCTAGCCCATCTGCTTATCCTGCCTTTCT
>JAKEHD010000582.1 GCA_022615215.1 Blastocatellia bacterium | reverse complement strand
GGCGCGGCTTTGCCGCGAAGAAAGAAATCTTTATGTGAGTCTCAGTTTTTGCCTGACTTTCCAGTCTGGAAAAACTTTCACTTTGCCCCGCGCGCAGTATATCTGTGTTATCTGTGGTTGAATACTTGCCCTGATAGCTGATGGCTGACGGCTGAAGACCGATGGCTGATGGCTGACGGCTGACCGCCTTCATCCTTTCTGAATCGGGGTGCAGAGGAGAAATCAAGCAGGGGTGCAGGGGAGCCGAGGAACCGAGGAAATTACAAGTCACTCCCTTAACCTTGCACCTCAGCGCCTCAGCTCCCCTGCACCCCTGCTCCCCCGCTCCTCTGCTTATTCGGGCGGGCCTTCGGGCGTGGATTCGGTCTCTGTTGCAAGCGACCCGGCGGGCGAAACGCCGTGCTTGCCTATCTCGCGAGCAAGGTAATGCCTCATCACGCTGTGGCGGCGGCCATAGGCAAAATAGATCACAAAGCCTATCCCCAGCCAGACAGCCAGCCGCCACCAGTTATGCGGCGGCAGCGAGAACATCAAAATCAAACAGGTCAGTATTCCGAGTATCGGCACGAGCGGAACAAAGGGCGCGCGAAAGGGACGCTCGGCATCGGGGTGAGTCTTGCGCATAATCATCACCGCCGCACACACGATCACGAAAGCGAGCAGCGTCCCTATGTTGACCAGTTCGAGCAATATGTCTATGGGCAGAAACGCCGTAAGCATACAGACGAAACCGCCTGTGAGAATCGTAGACTTCCAGGGCGTGCGGAATTTTTCATGCACCGCTCCGAAAAAGCTTGGCGGCAACAATCCGTCTCGCGCCATTGCGAGCAATACGCGCGGCTGACTGAGCAACATCACAAGCAAAACCGAAGTTATGCCCGTCACCCCTCCGAGCGAGATCATAAACTGCGCCCACGTCAGCCCAACTTTATCGAACGCATCCGAGACCGGGGCGTTGATGTCCAGTTGATTGTAAGGCACCATTCCAGTCAGCACCGCGACTACGGCTATGTAAAGCACTGTGCATATCAACAGAGATGCGATGATGCCTATGGGCACGTCGCGCTGCGGGTTTTTGGCCTCTTCCGAGTGCGTGGATACCGAATCGAACCCTATGTAAGCGAAGAACGCGAGGGCCGCTCCCGCGAGCATCCCGAGGGGTTTCCCGCCCACATCGGCCTGTCCCGCTACCGTATGCCCGAAAAAGCTGAGTCCGGTCATCCCGTAGGGCGCAAACGGCGACCAGTTATCAGTATTGATGTAGAAGATTCCGACCCCTATAACGAACAAGACGGCGGCCACCTTGACGCCCACCATGATCGCATTGAAGCTCGCGCTCTCTTTTATGCCGACGACGAGGACTATCGTGACCAGCACGACTACGGCCACAGCCGGCAGGTTTATGAAAGAACCCGTGCTCAGAAATCCTCCCGTGCTCGGATCGTATTTGATGACCGGCCCGCTCACCTCTGTGGGAATGGTGACGCCTAAAGTGTTGAGGACTTTTTGAAAGTAACCGGACCAGCCGTTGGCCACGACCGCCGACCCGACGGCGTATTCGAGCACGAGATCCCACCCTATTATCCAGGCGAACACCTCGCCGAGCGTCGCATAAGCGTAGGTGTAAGCCGACCCCGCGACCGGAACCATAGAGGCGAATTCCGCATAACAGAGCGCCGCAAACACGCAGACCAGTCCGGCCGCAACATAAGAAAGCATGAGGGCCGGGCCGGAGGTCTGGCGGGCGATTGCGCCGGTCGTGACGAATATGCCCGCGCCGACGATCGCTCCAACTCCGAGGCTCGTAAGAGTGACGGGACCAAGTATGCGGCGGAGACGGTGCTCGCCGGCCATCTCTTCCAAAAGGAGTGCGAGCGGCTTTCTTGCAAAAAACTGGCTGGCCATAATGCGGACCTCTACGTTTATAAGATTTGTTTTTGAGTTCGCCGGGGACTTTCTTACGAGGCACCCAGAACTATAGAAGGATGTCCTGCGGCAGGGCAATCACTTTGTCACGAATGCGTATGATGCGGGCGTAAACAGCCCGAATGGAGGAACGAATTGTTTGGCCACAGAACCACACAGAAGGACACCGCAATTCCGGTATGTGTTCAGGCAAACAGTTTTTTTCAGATCAGAGCTAAAGGTTCAGAGTCCGGCCTTCGGGCTGCCCTGGCACGCTCTCAGTCTGGACTCTGAACCTTTACGATTCCGTGTGTTTCTGTGTGATTCTGTGGCCGAAAATCTCAGCCCCGGACAGCCATTACGGGACAGGGAGCATGGCGTATCACGCGGTCGGCGGTCGTTCCGAGCAACTCTTCTTCGAGCAGGCTGTGACCGCGAGTGGCGATGGCTATCAGATCGATTTCATGCTCTTCGGCGAATCTGACTATCTCGCTCTCGGCGCGCCCTTCGACCACGTGAACCGAAGTCACGAGTTCCGAGCCGGGCAATCCGTTCACGTATTCACGGAGGAACTCTTCGACGCGGTCTTTCAACTTATCGTCTTGATATATCTCTGCGGTCTTATAGAACTCTATGCTGTCATCATCGATGATGTGTAGCACGAAGAGCTTCGCGTCGAACTTCGCAGCGAAGGTGAGGGCGTAGTCGAAAGCCCTCGCCGAAGCTTCGGAAAAATCGGTTGTAAAGAGGACCTCTTTCAATCTTCCGGTATAGCTTTCAGCGGGCTGGTCCGGCTCGACTTTGACTATGAAGACGGGTATGGCGGAGAATCGCGCCACGTCTTCGGCGATGGAGCCTCCGAGGAAGAATTGCGAAAGCGACGAACGCCCGTGCGTCGCCATAACTATGAGGTCGCAGTTCTTCTCCCTCGACAATTCGAGTATGTGCTTATAGGGAGCATGTCCGCGAATGCGGACGCGCTCGGTCTCAAGCGTTCCGTCGAACTGTTCGAGAGCGGCAAAGCTGTGTTCGGGGTTGGCGGGGTCCGATTCCAGGAATTCCTCTACGTGCATGCAGATTATCTTCGCGCCGAAGCCTACAGCGAGCGAAGCCGCATAAGGGAATGCCTTGTTCGAATAATCGGAAAAATCCGTCGGAAAGAGGATGGTCTTTATATCGGCCATGATGAGCAGGTCCTTTCGCAGTGGTGTTCGAGGAAAGATCATAGTAACGGCTCGGTCGCGGGCGAGTCAACCAGCCGAAGATTCTCCCGGAGACTTTGACAGACGAAAAGAGTTTCATCCTGCGCAAAAAAAATTCTCAAGTTGTTGACAGGCCCGAAGGCGTTCGGATAAACTGCGTTTCCTTATAGTCACTCCAAACCTACAACCAAAGATAGGGAGGGTTCATGGCCGAAAACTCAGCCTCGCGCGAACAATGGGGGTCGCGTATAGGGCTTATTCTTGCGGCAGCGGGAAACGCCATAGGGATAGGCAATCTTCTACGTTTTCCGGGCCAGGCGGCCAACAACGGAGGCGGGGCCTTTATGATCCCCTACTTCGTGTCGCTGCTCGTGTTCGGAATTCCGATGATGTGGATAGCCTGGACCATAGGCCGCTACGGCGGGAGGTACGGGCACGGAACGCTGCCGGGCCAGTTCGACAAGATGTGGCGCAAGCCCTTTGCAAAATACATAGGCGTGATAGGTCTCGCGCTGCCGTTGATCTTCTGCCTCTATTACACATACATAGAGGCATGGTGCCTGGGCTACTCATGGTTTTCGCTGACGGGCAATTACGTCGATAGCCCCGGACGAGTAGTCGACCTGAGCGTCTATCTGCAAGAGTTTCTCGGAGACCTGCCCACGCACGCATATTTCCCCGGACTTACGGCAGCCTTCACTTTTCTTCTGATCACGCTTGCGCTGAACATTTTCATCCTCTATCGCGGCGTGGCCGGAGGCATAGAACTGCTGGCCAAGATAGCCATGCCTCTGCTAGTGCTATTCTGCATAATCCTGTCTGTGCGCGTCTTTACGCTGGGACAGATCAACGGCACGGTCTGGGACGGGTTGAGCTTTCTCTATACGCCGGATTTTTCCAGGCTCGGAGACCCGCTCGTATGGATGGCGGCGGCGGGACAGATATTCTTCACTCTATCGATAGGCTTCGGCTCGCTCGAATGCTATGCATCTTACCTGAGCGACAATGACGACATAGCCCTTACGGGATTGACTACGGCTTCGGCAAACGAGTTCGTCGAGGTGATCTTCGGAAGCATGATAGCCATCCCGGCGGCGGCTGTGTTCTTCGGCGCAGACCGCGTAAAGGAGATAGCCGGTAGCGGGACTTTCAACATAGGCATGATCTCCATGCCTGAAATACTGAGGTCGCTTCCGGGCGTTGAGTTCTTCGGGACTATATGGTTTCTGCTGCTCTTCTTTGCGGCCTTCACCTCATCGGTCGCTGTGGCCCAGCCCGTCGTGGCCTTCTTCCAGGACGAGGCGAAGCTCTCGCGCAAGACCTCGGCCATGCTCATCGGGATATTCTGGTTGCTCGGCACCATCCCCGTGATATGGTTCAAGAAGTACGGCGTATTCGACGAGATGGACTTCTGGGCGGGCACGGTCGGGCTTGTGGTATGCGCCGCCATCGAGGTGATCCTCTTCGCATGGATATTCGGCATGGGACCGTCCTGGGAAGAACTGCACAGAGGCGCGGAGATAAAGGTTCCGCGCGTCTTCTATTACGTCATCAAGTACGTGACGCCCTTCGCATTGATAGGGGTGTTGATAGGATTCTTCTACAGCGCGAACCTCACACCCACGCCCAAGATCAACCTGGCGGTGACCGACCGGCATACCTTCACGGGCGAGTTCGTAAACCAGACTGGTCCGCAAGCCGCTGCTGAGATAGATCGGTTGGAGGCGGCCGTAAAAGCGGCGGTTACTGAAACCGGGCGCGATCTATCGGCCTGGGCTGAAATAGAATTCGACGGAGCAGGCGGGCGCACCGTGACCACCTTCCAGGGCGACCCGGCGCTCCAGCGTGTCTTCAACCAGGACCAGTTCGCGCGGTGGCTCGAACTCAAGGGGTTCACTTATCAGCAGAAACGGGACGGTCAGGCAGCGTCCGCGCCTATCTCCGCAAAGGCGACGCTGATGTTCGAGGTGCTCAACACCGGACCTTTCATCTGGCTGGCGCGCATAATCATGATAGCCTTCTTCATAGTATTCGGTGTGATCGTCCATGCAATCTGGCAGGCCAGGTCCGCTGAGGCTGCCCAAACAGGAGGGACCGCATGAGCGTTGGCGCAATAGTGTTTATGTTGGGGTCGTGGACGATGGTCATATCGCTGACCGTCTATTGCTTTGTAAAGATAATGCGCGGTGGGAAGAAGTAGCGCCGTGAATCAAAAAGCACGCGACCGATTAATGGAGATCATGGAGGATGAGAGCCGCGAGCCAGGCTCTCACTCCTCGGTCCTCGATGAACTTGAAACCGCCTTCCCCGAAGACGGTCCCTTGCTCAAATTCTTAGCCGCAAAAGACGATCAACACCGTCACGCCTTCTACCTGAAGTCTCAGCACGTATGGTACAGGAAGCTCGGCTGGCGCATCATGAGGCCGCTCTTCATAGTGGCGGTCCTGGCGGCCGTTCTCTTCTCTTTGCAGAGAGTGATAGACCCTGCGCTTGGGGTTGCAAGCTTTCTTGCAGGCGCGGCGGCCTTCTACGTCGTCTTACAGATATTCGCGCATCGCTGGGCTTACAAAGAACTGGCCCGTCTGGACGAAGTGAACGAGCGATACCGGAAAAGTCTCGAAGAATTAATGAGCGAACTCCGCCGCAAGAAACGTTGACCCGCGCGTCTTCATCATCCCCGCTTCGTCCGCCTGTTCTTCTCTATAACCATATTGAAGGCGATCATCTTTTCATGGATCGCCTTCTCAAGTCGTTTCTTCCGATCTTCACCGGATGATGCGGCAAGCTCCGCTCGGAGGGCTTCGATTTCTTTCAGCAACTCTGCTTCGGCAGGCACGAATCCCGCGTTCTTCAAGATCATATAACCGGCCCTCAAGTGCTCAGGCAATTTGAAATACTCTTCCAGGTCTAGAGGCTTCCCCTTGCCCGGCAGGTCGTCGAATTCCCCTCGCTCCATCGCCTCGACTATTATTTTTTCTACAAGCTTCTCCATGATTTCAGCCGTCAGCCATCAGCCGTCAGCCTTAGGGCAAGTATTCAACCACAGATAACACGGATAACACAGATAAAAATTCTTTCTTCTATACTGCGCGCGGGGCCTGCATGAAAGTATTTCCAGAGAGG
>JAKEHD010000581.1 GCA_022615215.1 Blastocatellia bacterium | reverse complement strand
GCCTGGCCTAAAGCTTGATTTTGGTCTCGACCGACCTGAGAAATTTCTGCAACATCGCGCTTCGCTTTTCGGTGGCGGCGCGTTTCGTAGATTCGCCCGGAGTTGCTTCCTCGTCCTCTTTATCTTCGTATGTGACGTTATCGCAATACTCTTCAGCAAAGTCGGTGGCCTCCTCATCGTCGAGCAGGTCCGCCAGAGTCGTTACCATCTCTTCAGCGAAATAGGGCGGATTGGGTTCGAGGCGACGCAATTGCGAAAGGAGGAAGGGGGCGAACCGCGCATCATTCCAGTTTTTGACCAGGTCTATGAGTTTCATATCCCGCTCGGTAACGGTCTCCGTTTTAAAAAGCGCCGTCGCCAGACGATCTTTTTGCCTGGGGGTCAATAAGGCGGCGAAGGCGAGATTGGCGAAATCATTTTCTTCATCGGGAGCAGAGACATACTCCAGGTCGTGCAATCTTGCCGCGCTCGCCGCAAGTTCCAAGGCTCCCTCCCATCTGGTTGCAGGCTCTTCGGCGCAACGCACAAACCATTCCACTATCTTTTCAATGTCCGGCTTCTTTTGTTGTAAGATGGCCGCCAGTTCCTTGATTCGCTGAGTGTAAATGCTCAAATCAGCGTCCGGCAGCTTCTTTATCCTGAATGATCGGTCGCTGACTTCGTAACCATCTATCGCCTCTTGTCCTTCTTCCGCTTTGCGCCGATTGAGAAACACAAGCATCTTTTCACCGCTCACATACGGGACTTGTTCCTCGTCGTATATCCAGTGATACGCGTAGATCACCGGCTCGCGGTCTTCTCCTTTGAGAAGGGAGGAAACGGCAAGGGATGTTCGCATCAATACGCTTTCTTCTTGTCTTTCGACAGGAACCGATTCGCCGACGCGAGCGACGGCTACGAGATCGCTATCTTTGTAGAGTATGCGCAACGGTTGCGGCGGCGCTATTACGACGCCCAAAGTAACGATTTGCCCCACCTGCATAGTCACATCAACGCGCCGATCTTCGCCCGGCTGCAAAGCGAGTTCGGCAGTCTCAAACGATTCAAAACCGGGAACCTCTACTTTGAGACTATAAGAACCGGCCTCCAGAAGTAAGAATTGAAACTCGCCCGTTTCAGATGCTGTGATTGCTCGCGCTCTGCCCGAACTATTGTCAGTGAGCGTCACACTCGCTCCGGCAATCACTGCTCCCTGCGGGTCTATTATAGTTCCCCGCAGGCTTGTGGGATTATCCTGCATCTGCGCTTTTTTCTTCCCGACGGTCTGTTCCGAGTGGCTTGAAGCAGGCTGGCTCGATTGCAGAGGTGTCTGTGCGATGGCGCTCGACTGTAATCCTATGATCGCCGTAAAAACCGCGCTGGCAATAGGTGAAGCGCGGCGGCTGATGAGATGCAACCCGGCGTTGTTATCTGCGGTTATGGTAAAGCCGTCAGTCAGCCGTGTGAAACGCGCGCAAACCGGGCCGCGCGCAGATGAAAGAATAGCCTCAGCCTCTTTGCCGGTCATCTTCGAAATGTCATAGACATACTTATCGCACTCATTGCAATAACGTATCCGTTCATTGCCTGACATGCGGTCCCAGTCCGCGTTGCAGGGAGTCGCTACCCGAAAACGATCAAGCCTGTTATTTCTTATGGTCACACTTCCACCTCACGATTTCGAATCTTGCAGGTCTGAATTTCGCACGGGGTAGATACGCAATAGAGTGAGCACTACTGTAGAAATGCTCGTTTCGCTAACACACTATGAACAGAGGGGGGATCGATCCTTGCGATATTTTTCAGGTTTTATAAGGAGCAGCACAGGCGCGCACCTGTGCCGCTCCTTATTTGAGATTTTACTTCTGTCGTCTGCCGCTCGGAGGTTGAGGGTCCGATTTGCGGCCGTTTTGATAATTCGGATAAGCGGGCCGCTGATGTTTCGAAGGCGGGTTCCTCTTGAGTTCCTCCATCAACACCTCGACGGCACGTTCGAGTTGCGGGTCGCGCCCTCCGCGCCACGCCTTCGGGTCCATCTCGACTTCGATGTCAGGACCGACTCCGCGATTTTCGACTTCCCATTCGCCGTTGAGTCCATAAATGGCCGCATCGGGCGCGGTCACTGATCCTCCGTCCATCAATTGCGGCATGGGGAATGACGCGACGAGGCCGCCCCACGTGCGCTTGCCTACGAGTTGTCCTATCTTCATCTTGCGGAAGTACCAGGGCAAGGCGTCGCCGCCTGAGCCTGCAAGCTCGTTTATGATCATCGCCTTAGGCCCGTAGATCGCGCCCATCGGTGTAGGTATGTCCTGCCCGTCGCGGAACGCTATGTAGTTGAGCAGAGGTCGGCTCAGGTACTCGACTATGTAATCGGCAAGCGCCCCGCCGCTGTTGAATCGCTCGTCTATAACCGCCCCCTGCTTCTGGGTCTGCGCGAAGAAGTAGCGATTGAAGCTGTCATAGCCGCCGCCGCTCGTGTTCGGAACATAAACGTAAGCCAGGCGGCCCCCGCTGATATGATCGACCTTGCGGCGATTGCTCTCTATCCAGTTCAGGTTCCTGAGCGCGGTTTCGCTCGCCGAAGGGACCACCGTCACCTCGCGCGAGTTCGACCCGTCCGCATTCGGCCCGACCCGTATGACGACCTGTTTGTTGGCCGTGCTCTCGAAGAAAGCGTAGACATTATCCGTGCCCTTCAGGTCGCGGCCGTTCACCGCAATCAGGTACTCGCCTTCTTTGACGTTGACGCCCGGCTGAGTGAGCGGCGCGCGAAGTTGCGGGTTCCAGCTTTCGCCATTGTAGACGCGGGCGAAGCGGTAGCGCCCGTTTTCAATTTTGAAATCGCAACCGAGCAGTCCGCCCGCGACTCCAGGAGGCCGCGGCTGATCGCCTCCGCGAATGAACATGTGGCCGACCGTGATTTCATTCAGCATCTCGCGGAAGAGGTAATTCAAATCCGCTCGATGGGCTACCGCTTCGAGATAAGGCTCATACTTTTTCTTGAACTCTTCGAGGGGGACGCCGTGAAGGCCGGGATCATAGAAGAAATCGCGCTCGCCGCGCCATACCTCGTTGTACATCTGACGCCATTCGGCGCGCGGGTCCACGTAGACTTCCATCTGATCTACACGGATGCGGCCTTCGCCTGGTTTGGGCGGCTGCACGGACGAAGAGATGAACCAGCTTTGCCCTCGACGATAAAGCATCTTCTCGCCGTTGTGCGAAAGAAGGAAGCCGTTTATGCCGTCGAGCACCTTATCGAGCTTTCGTTTTTCGAGGTCGAACTTTTCAAGCGCGAAGCCCGGCGGGCCGGGTGTCGCAGCCGTCGGGGTGGGCAGAGGTTCGAGCAAGAAGATCGTGTTGGCCTTGCCCGCGACAAGCCCTACGAAATTGCGCGGCGGCACAGGCAGAGCGATGATTCGCTGATCTATGCCTTCGAGGTCTATGCGCACAGGGTCAGGCTCTTTTCGTGCGGGGGGTCGGGACGCCGACTGCGGTTCCGAGACGCCGACTGCGGTTCCGGGGGCGGGGGTGCTTCCCTTCTCCTCTGCTCCCTTGCTCCCTTGCTCCCCTGCTTCTTTCTTCTCTTCCTTGACCTTCTCCTCATCGCTTTCGGGCGCGAGCGGCGACGGGAGATCGTTGCGCAGGACTATAGCGTAAACGCTGCGGGTCGATTGATAGGGAAACGTCGACATCTCTGCAAAGCTGAACGCCGGGCCGAGGTTCGTGCTTGCGGTGAAGTATAGATACTTGCCGTCACGGTCGAACGCGGCATAGCGCGCATCGCTCATGCCGTCGGTCAGTTGATGCGCCTTAGCGGTTTCGAGCGAGTAGACGAACACAGCGCGAAGGCGATTATCGATCTGCCTTATGTAGCCTATCCATCGGCTGTCGTGCGACCAGAAAGGTTCCAGCACGCCGTTTCTGAGACCGTAAGGGTTCCTGTCGATTTTGACCGGCGCGCCCTTCTCTATATCGATGTACCAGAGGTTCATGCGCTTGTCGTAGCAAGCTATCTTCTTGCTGTCGGGCGACCATGTGGGCGAATAAAAAAACGAGGGGGGATTGCCGAGGTTGATCTTTTTGACCTCGCCCATCCCTGTCTGATCGCGCAGGTGAAGCGCGTACTCGCCCGATTCGTCCGAAAAGTAAGCTATCCATTTTCCGTCGGGCGACCAGGCGGGGTCGCGCTCCATAACGCCGGGAGTATTCGTCAGGTTGCGCGGATCGCCTTTTTCTGCGGGCACTGTGATGATCTCGCCGCGCGCTTCGAAGACGGCCCGCGCGCCCGTAGGCGAGAGCGCGACGTTCGATATGCGCGTGCCGACTTTTTCGTAATGCGGGCGCACGCCCGATAGATCCGCGGCGACTTTGATCGTGACCGGCTGTGTCCTTCCCGATTTCAAATCGTAGAGGTGAATCGAGCCGAACTGCTCATAGACTATCGCGCCCGGACCTGCGGAGGCGGATTTGATATCGAGACCGTCGTTTCTAATCAGTTGCGTCACTCTTTTCGATGATGCGTCGTAACTGTAGAGGCTGACCGCGCCGCCCCGATCCGAAAGGAAGTAGACCCTGTTTGCAATCCACATGGGATTGAAGTCATTAGAATTTTCGCGCGGTAGTTTTTCTATGCTTGAATCCGAAAGCCTCGCTAGCCAAACAGTAGAGGTCTGACCGCCGCGATAACGCTTCCAATCGGGCTGCCATTGAGTGAGAGGTTGATAAGCCATGCGCGCGCCGTCGGGCGAATATGCGCCTTCGTTCGCCATAGGCAGCGGCACTTCTTCGGGAAAGCCCCCCTCGACGGCTATCGTGAAGAGGCGATTGTAGCGAGAGACGCTGTTGCGCGATGAGCGAAAGAGCACACGCTTGCCGTCTACGGTCCATCCGGCGGCTTCGTCCGTGCCGGGATGATAGGTTAATCGCTTGGGCACGCCGCCCGCAGCCGACACGACGAAAACATCGGTGTTGCCGTCATACTGACCCGTGAAGGCTATCGATTTGCCATCGGGTGAAAAGATGGGGTCGGTCTCCGTGCCTATGCCTGTGGTGAGTTGAATCGCGTTTCCGCCTTCGCGGCCGACCGTCCAGAGGTCGCCCGCGTAAACGAAGACTATTTGAGATTGGCTGAGGGTAGGCTCCTGCAAAAGCGTGTAAGGGCCGTCTTTCGCAAGCGCGCCTGATGACATTACAAACAGCAGTGAGAGTAGCAATAACGCTCGTTTCATTCTCGTGTAGCTCCTTTTCAAGGCTTGGTCCACTTGTGATGTCCAGTAAGCATATTCAACGTCCGGGGCAAAGAGCAAGTTCAGTTGAAGCCGAAATTTTGAAAAGGGAAGGTCAGGTTATGCCTTCAGCTCGGAGCCGGATTCTGTTTGGTTTGAATCGGTGTTGTGAAATCAGCCCGGCTTTAGAAAGCCGGGCTGATTTCCGCTTTAAGTAGAGGTGCTTGGCGAAACTGAACCGATGCTCGAAAGAGCTTTTGAGCAGGTCGAGCACCGATCCGGGGCGCTCGGTCGTAGCGAGGGGCATGCATTTTTTCAACGGACTGAATATCTATTATTATTCGCGCGGCCCGTTGTGCTTCGCCGATGGGGCGATTTTTCCTCAATTTTCGTTCTTGTTATTCGGCCTGATCTGGCTTCGAATTTCGCCGCCAGGGAACAGGGAACTGTGAACATTGACATAAGTCGCGCCGGCACGGATTGCCCTTATGACTTCCGCGAACTCTCCGGCAGCGATACCCTGACCGCTAGGGCCGATTACATCAGCCGCCGTGAGCGTACCTGAGACCGTCGCGGGAGAAGGCGGGCAAAGTTGCGTGCCGGGCGGACCTCCTACATTCGAGCAGAGGAATACCATAACCCCTCCAATAACACCGGACTGTCCCAGGTGTATATGGGCTTGAGCGACTTCTCCTTCCAAATCCGAATAGCTCAGTTCATAGGAGAGCTCGGTTTCATCGTTGTTGATCCTGAGGATGAATGCGCCTTTGCCACTGGTGGAGAG
>JAKEHD010000580.1 GCA_022615215.1 Blastocatellia bacterium | reverse complement strand
TCGAGGAGCAGTGAAGCGCCATCGCCGTCCTCGCCGAATCGCTCTGTGGCCGACCCCATAAAGCCCACCTTTCGGCCTAATGGGTCTATAAATCGCGCGCCGAAGAGGGCCGCGCCGTCCGCTTGAGTCACAAGCGCGGACACGAACGAAGAGCGAGGCGATTCGGCTGCGGCAAGCCCCTGATGAAGAGACGTGGCAGTGGCACCCGATGCCAGGTGCGTGTAAAGATAGCGGCCTATGGCGTCGTGCCATTCGAAGCCCGAAACGGTATCGCGCATGGCATCGGCAAAACCTGCATCGGGCGTTCCCGGCCCGCCCGGCAGCGATTGAAGCTCGCCCAGCCAGTCGCGCATGAGTGTCTGGAGCGAGACTTCTACGGGTTCGCCGAACTCGACCCTCAGACCCGCGACTCCCATCTCTGCGGCCTTTTTGGCAACCGTATCTCTTAACACGGGAGTTACGCCCTGCGGCAAAGAGCCGCGAGGCGCGGTCGCTATGCTCCAGGCCTGGCCGAGCAGGGCGCGGCCCGCCTCGACCACTTCGGGCGGCAGGAATCTCACCTCGTCAGGCAGTATCAACGAATCGGGCGAAAGTGGAATATTGCGGTCGCCCACGCCCGTTGTAAGTGTGATCCCCGCTTCCACGTCCTCGCCCACCTTCACGTAAGAGGCGCTGACTGCGCCCGTCACCTGCGCCCTGAGTCGCCACACGACGGTCGAAGACTCTTTACGTTTTATGGTGGTAGCAAACGCGCGCTCGCCCGTGTCATTGCCTGTGAGAGTAGCGCCGCTTATCGAGTTTGGATTCAATTGAACTATGAGGCCCTGCAAATCGCGCGAGCCTGAGTTGTAGACCGTCATGCTGAGCTCGTACTCATTGCCCGCGCGCACGACCGAGGGGTGCGAGAAAGTCACTGCAAAACTTGCGTCGCGCACAAGCACTGTGCCCGGCACCTCGCCCCTGACGGTCACGGGACCGATGGGCAGTCCTTCGAGCGTCCCTTCGAGTTCGAATACAGGCGAGTGCAATCCCTCCCTGAGACCTTCGAGCAGGAAGCTCGCCTGACCGGACTCGCCGGGCGAAAAGCTCGTCTTGTCGTCCGCCGTCCCGTACTCTCCGTCGGGACCGAGACCGTGAATCTCAAGCTCCGTAACCATCCCGCCGGTCTGCGTTTCGGCTATGCGAAGCGGGTCGTCCGAAGGGTCTGTGGGAGTGCCGTTGTCGGGAAGATTCACCTTCGCGCGGAGGTTGCGAACTATGAGAGGCGTGCCTCCGGGAGCGCCGTTCGATACTATGACTATGGCTTCGAAGAACTGATTGAGCAGACCTATGCGTCCGGGAAAGACCACGACTCCCGGAATGCGAACCTCATTGCCCTCGAATTTCAGGGCGTTGCCGCCGCCTTCGTCCTCTTCCTCCATCGTGAGCATGACCGGTATGACATCGAACTCAGGAATAGCCGTGCCCACACTGAAGGGGGCGTTCGGCCTTCCGACCACCGGGCGCGGGTCTTCGATTTTCGGGTCAGGGAATGCGACAGGGATATTGAATTGTACCGCTTGAGAGCTCGTCGTTACAGCCATCACGAAGTTGAAAAATTTGTATGAATCGTCTGTGATATTTATGCCGGCTTGAATTATTTCGTCGTAAGATAATTCCTCTACGCGGACTTCCGAGATGAGTATCTGATCTATGACCACGATGCCTGCCGTGTCGGGCGTGACCGAAGCGATGACGGGAGTCCCTTCTGCGCCGGTGTCGACGACTCTGAGGTTTTGCAATGCGTGATCGCCCGCGCGCGAGAGGGGCGGGATGGGGAGCGGCTGGCCTATGGGGGCTTCGACTGTCAGGGGGGTTGTGAGCGAAGGGCCTGTGAGTTCGCCGCGAACGCGATAATCGGGATTGAGCGAGGCTATGATCTCGGAAGGGTCCACGCCCGGAGGCGACTCGACGCTCGTCAACACGGCTGTGGCGGTATTTTTGGGCACGGTCTGAGTTGCGGGGCTTGCGGTGACGGCGAGTCCCACGAGGTCGAAGTCGGCTGTAGCGAGAACGCGCCTGGGAAGATCGGGGTTTGCGAGCAGGACGGACGCCGCCGCTCCTCCCTCACGGTTGGGGTACTGAATCGAGGCAGGCGCGCGGTTTTGAGGAGAAGATCTCGGTATACCCTTCGTCTTCGTCTTTGGACGCAGACTGCTGCTGCGAGTGCCGCTTGAGGAAAAAAGTCTTCCTTGCTGGTCCTGACCTGCGGCGCGGCCTCTGCGAGCAGGCAGCGCGCCCGCCACGAGCGCAAGTAACGCCACAAATATAATTGCGAAGATAAATACACGTCGACCGGGCCTCGGGGTTGCGAACGGTTGCTTCATCACAGCCAGCTCCTTCCACCTGAAAATAATTTCGAGAATTCTTTATTCGTCCGTAGTCCTAATCTGTCTTTTGTCCTTTATCAGTGGTCCGTCGTTAGGTCCGCTTTCAGCGAGACCATAAGGCAAAGAGCAACGAACTACGGACCACGGACGATCTTCTAAGTTGAATTCAGAGCGGGTGTCGGGCAACCGCCGGGAACCTCGGCGGACGAGAGCGACGGCGATGAACGGGTGTGGCGTCGGGGGATCGGAACCGTTACAGGCAGGTTATCTATCTTCAAACGTTTGCGCCTTGTGCCGGAGCAAATAACTCATTTGAGAACAAACTCGCTGCCGGGCGTCCCCGGCTTCGCCCTGGTCCCGTATACAGCACACACATTTCGGCTCACGCACCGTTGATCTTTTTACAACCAACACTGCACGAAAAGTTATTTGGATGGGACCAGCGAATCCGCGACTGAAACGCTTACGTCCGGTTAATAAAGAAATAACCTAAACAAGCAGAAGGCCAATCCAGCTTCTCGATTTAATCGATTTCACACAACCTTCCAGACTGTAAAGCCATTTGTCGGACGCGCAGAATATATGCTAAAGCGAGGTTGGAAGTCAAGGAAATTTTAATAAGAGGGTTACTGAAATCGTACAGCCGTCGGGGTAAGGTCATCAGCCATCAGTTTTCAGCTTCGATTTGATAACCTGAGATCAGTAGTTGAAGGGACAGCAGACGGTAAAAGAAACCTGTCGGATTCGCATTCTCTTCGCGCTCAATGCCTTTCCACTTTTATCAGGATTCTCCTCTATTCGCTTCATTTACAAATAAAATCAGCCTTTTCAAGCCGGATTGCATGTACACATAAAGATTTCTTTCTTCAGCTTGCTGACTACTTGGCATATTCGTCCGCGCCCATGAAATGCAGAGACACATAAGGTTCATCACCCACGATCCGGCTATCGTGCCCCGGCGCTACGAAAAAGAGATCCCCGGCGCTGAGTTCATACTCGGTGCCGTCTCTCATAGAGACCTTCGCGCGCCCTGAAAGCACAAGCCCGATGTGTTCGACCTCGCAGTG
>JAKEHD010000092.1 GCA_022615215.1 Blastocatellia bacterium | reverse complement strand
ATTGGGTTCGGGATGGCCGGCATCGCGATTTGGATGGGGACGCTGGGTGCGCTGATCGCCTACAACGGCTGGAACGGGGCACTCACGCAAATGGGCTGGTTCTTCACCAAGGCGGCACTCTTGACCTTCGGCGGGGCGTATGCGGTCTTGCCCTATGTCTACCAGGGTGCAGTGGAATATTATCAGTGGCTGACCGGGACCCAGATGATCGACGGCCTCGCCCTGGGCGAGACGACACCGGGGCCGCTCATCATGGTAGTAACGTTCGTGGGCTTCGTTGGCGCCTGGACCAAGGCCTTGTTTGGACCAGATGCCTTATTCCTGGCCGGCGTTGCCGGGGCCACGGTGGCCACCTTCTTCACCTTCCTGCCCTCGTTTCTTTTTATTCTGATTGGCGGACCGCTGGTCGAAGCGACCCACGGCGACCTGAAGTTCACCGCGCCCCTCACGGGGATCACAGCGGCTGTCGTCGGCGTCGTACTCAATCTCGCGGTGTTCTTTGCCTATCATGTGCTCTGGCCCCAGGGTTTCAGCGGGGATTTCGAATGGCCTTCGGTGCTCATCCTGATCGTCGCTGCCCTAGCCTTGTTCCGCTACACGGTCGGGATTATCCCCGTCATCGGCGCGTGCGGCGCTTTAGGCCTGATTTATAGTGTCTCTAAGCCGTTACTGTTCTAACAGCAGCACGTTGTTCTTTCATTTTCAGCACCGATCCGACACGGTATCGAAGCCATCTGGCCTCGCCTAGCGTCCGGCCGCAGCGATCCAGGCCTCGAGTTGCGTCTCCTTTAGCACGCCGCTTAGGGCGATGCGGTTTTGCGCCGGATCGTAGAAGTAGCTCCTTGGCAACTCGCCGTGCCAGCCCGAATCGATCTCGTAGCGCAGCCGCTGGGCATCGGCCTCGCCGAAGACCCAGCATTCCACCTCACCTAGACCCTTCTCGGCCAACAACGCCTGGGCTTCTGCGGCGTCGCCGGGAGCATCCGCTGCGATGAGCACCAGGTCGAACTTGGGATGTTCGCGTACTAGCTTGGCCAGGACATCCATCTCCCCGCGGCAAGAGGAACAGTTAATCGACCATAGGTGGAGCATAAAGGGCTTGCCCTCGCGCGCTGCCGCAATCGCGGCGAGGCTGCCAGATCGGAAAGATTTTGGCACGAGCTCGACCGCTGCTGAGATGCCGATCGACCCTATGAGAGTGAACGCTAAAACAATGAGTCGTTTGGATACAGGCATGGTTTTAGTCAATTGGAATGAGTCGGTGACCGTGCTCGACGCTGTTCCAGGAGAGGAACACGCGCCGCATATCGCTGATGAGAAAAGGGTTATCGGAAGCTGCGCCGGTCTTTGCGGCGGTTACTGGCGCCGACCAGGTCTCGCCACGATCTTCCGACTGCATCGCCCTGATGTGGGTTTGTTTGCCATCGAACTCTTGCCACACCAGAACGACTCGATGGCCCAAGGCGAGTATGTCCGCATGCCCGGGCAAGGCTTGACTCCTACCCAAGGCCATAGGGGCGGAAAAGTGTAGTCCCCGATCATCGGAATGTGCATAGAACAGCCCTTGCCGACGGCGTCCCTGGGTAAACCAGGCGATGTGATAGCGGCCGTCGCGGGCGATAGAGAGCGCCGGGCCGTGCATGGGGCAGGCCTCTATTTGCCAATCGTCCTCGGTGACCCGCCAGGGGGTGCCTAGCAATCCCGGGGGCGAGGCTTTCAACATACCGTGGTCGCGCACCTGACCCGGGTAGACGAAGCGCGCCAAGACCACCGGGAGGCCGTCCACGTCGAGATCGACATCGAGGCGGCAGCAATTGCACAGGCCCTCGGCGAGCTTCCGGTTGGACAAGCTCGCCATGGCAGGCCGATCCCCGGTCGCATAGTAGAGCGCCGCCCCGTGGCTCTCGGCCGCTGCGGGTTCCTTGCCCCGTTCGTCGTTCCAGAACACATAGAGTTGTCCCGCGGGGGCCACGATCATCGAGGCCTGATAGTGCCGGCTGTGATCGGCCGGGTCCCGCAAGGGGAGGGGGGCGTCGAACTGCCGCCCGCCGTCGGCGGAATAGGCGAGGTAAGTGACGGGCGCCGCGTGAGCACCGGCCGTGTAAACGACGTAGACCCCGCCCTGAGCATCGACCGCGATGGAAGGCCGGTCTTCGGCACGCGCCAGGATGGGCTCGGGGTGCGGGGTGACCGCGACCGCAGCGCCGTAGCTGGTGCCGCCGTCATCGGAGGTATCTACATAGAGCGCTTGGTCCGCGACGATGAGGCGCCATAGCCTCCCGTTCGGACCGAAGACCGCCGCCGCGACCGCAGCGTCTTCGGGGAGTTTTCCAACTGCGAGGCTGCGGCTACGCGGCGACGAGTCGAGGCTCGCGCAGCCGCTAACCAGTGCCAGCGAGAGGACGGCCATCACGCCGAGTCGCTGTGAACAAACGGCCATGTGGCTAAGTCGGCATCGCCGGAAGCAAATTAGTAACAAATTAGTAACTAAACGCGAGGCTCGCGGTGACCCGGTAGTTGGGGTCCGCCAGATTCTGCCCGTTGAGGTCCACGACCACCGGTATGCCCCCCGAGACCGCGAAACTCCAGTTGGACCCGAGCGTGAGCCGTACGCCCGGTGAGAAATACAGCACGTGCCCGCCGAAATCCGGGTCCTCGACACCGGATATTTCTGCGGTGTCGCGCCACTCTCCGTTGAACTCGGCGATCAGGTCCCAAGCAAGCCCCTGGCGGGGCGCGTAGAACACCCCTTGCGGCCCTCCCAGGCGCGACACCGGCGGGCGAAGCTGGTTTGCGTACTACGGGGACGGTGCAGCCGAACGCTTATAAAGAGACTCCCGTGTTTCCGATAGCGGGCGGCATAGTGCGCGAGGTCAAGGCCGAGCTTGGCAACAGAGTCCGGCAGGCTCAGGTGATAGCCGTTGTCTTCAGCACAGAGCTTGCCGAGGCCCAGGCCGAATATCTCAAAATGCTCGCCGAGCAGGAGGAGCATCATCAGCACTACAAGCGCACGGCCGAGCTTCTCGAAATAGGCGCGGTGAGTCGTGAGGAACTTGAGATGGTGACGGCAAGGCATAAGACTGCGCAGGCGAAGACCGCATCCGCGCGGCAGCAATTGATACTGCTCGGCATGACGGAGGGAGAAACGGACGCTCTCCGCAAGTCGGATCAGGTACGGTCTCTCGTAACGGTGCCCTCGCCCGTTTCGGGCACCGTCATAAGTCGCTCGGTCAATCCCGGAGAGGTCGTTGAAAAGGGCAAAGAGCTTTTTCGCGTCGTCGATCTATCGAACGTGTGGGTGATAGGCCAGGTCTATGAAAACGATTTCCGTTCAGTGAATGTCGGAACGCGCGCGCGCGTGACGACGCCCTCTTATCCCGGCAAGACCTTCACGGGCCGAGTCTCTTACATAGACCCGCGCGTCGATCCGCAGACCCGGACGGCGCAAGTGAGAGTGGAGGTCGCAAACCCCGGCGAGGCGCTGAGGCTCGGAATGTTCGTCGATGTCGATTTCGGCGCAGCAGCCGCGACCGCCGCGCCGACGGCCGTCACTGTGCCGCGCGATGCGATTCAGATGATAGGGGCGAAGCCTGTGGTCTTCGTCTCCACAGGGCAGCCGGGCGTATTCGTGCAGAGGGAAGTTATAACGGGACCGGAAGCGGACGGGCTTGTGCCTGTCTATAGCGGAGTGAGCGCGGGCGAGCGCGTAGTTACGAGCGGGAGTTTCTTTCTGCGCGCCGAGAGCATGAAGCTCAATCCCGCGCAATCGCTCAACGCAAGTAGCGGCCCAATGGCAGGAACTCTTCCCGATGAGCGCGGCCGCTCGCCGCAAGCGCCCGACGCGCAACCCAATGACTCCGGCACTCAAAAGGAAGACTTTTTTCCTCAATCCGTGAAGGTCTTATTGACCGATGAAGGATACGAACCGGCAAGCATAAGGCTCAAGCTAAACACTCCGGCGCGATTGACTTTCGTTCGGCAGGTTGAAAAGACATGTGGTACAGAACTGGTGATTCCGGAATTCGGCATCAAGCGCGACCTGCCTTTGAACCAGCCCGTAGTCGTCGAGTTCACGCCCAAAAAGAAGGGCGAGTACACCTTCGCCTGCGGAATGGACATGCTGCGCGGAAAGATAATAGTGCAGTGAGCGACACAGAAATGCAGGGGAGCAGAGGTGCAGGGGAGCAGGGGAGCAGGGGAGCAGGGGTGCATTCGGTTCCGCTTGTCTGCTTTATCGTTTTTTTGCGGGCATCAACCAGGGTGATGGATCATTGATCATTTTGACCAGCTTACCCAGGATATTATTGTAAGTTCTATAAAGCTCTCGGCCGGTATCAGCGTCCAAGTATTTGCATTCGACAGCAAATTCAAGCCAAGTCTGCGACTCTGCTGCTTCAGCTTCAGAATCGTTCAATTTGAGCACAAAAGAGCCTTCGTAGCGGCGCTTGCGCCAGGCTTCTGCCAGATTGGCGCACACTGATCGGGAAGACCGGCGAATCTGATCGGTCAACGAATAGACTTCCTCTTTAGGGAAAGTTTTCGACAACTCGAATATACGCATCGCAGTCTGAAATGCCAACTTGTATACTTCTAAATCCCGATGACTTTGAATCGATTTCCGGTCCATATTTACACCTGCCTCACTCTTTCTCCCCTGCACCCCTGCTCCCCTGCTCCCCTGCTTAATTCTCCCCTGCGCTCAGTTCCTATGTATCGAAGCGGTGTATGGTTGAAAAGCGATCTTTCCGTTCGAGAAGTCTATCGTCACGCGGAAGTTGCGCAAGAAGTCGCCGCCCAGTATGCCGCTTTGCTCGAAGCCGGAGGTTTCGTTTATGGCTTCGAAATTCAGGATCAGAGCGCGCAGGTTCTCTTGTCTGAGATCGGCCACACGGCAGTGGCGGATCAAAATTAACTTGACGTTGTCGGATACGCCCGCCGCGCCGACCACCTTCACCGTCTGGCCTTTGATTATGCTGTCGTGCAGTTTGAGCCGTTCTACCGCCGCTGCGGAAACCACTGTGGAGCTTGCGCCGGAATCGAGTATAGCGTTGATGTGATGAGTCTGATCGAGCTCGGTCTCGACGCTGATGAGACCGTTCTGGGTCAGGCGAAACGGAATGACGGTCGTATCGGGCGAGTAGGTCACGGGAGTGGTTCTCTCGTCGAAGCGGTCGAGGCGCATCAATCTGGCTTCGTAATCGAGTTCGGTGAGAAAGTGCGACAGGACCGACAGCCCTATGAAGCCATCAGCCTGTTCTGAAATGGGCCTGTCTTTCGAGCTATGGAAAGGGCGTATGAAGCACGGGACGGACCTGATCCTCACATCGCCGAGTTGCAGAGAGTTGAGCAGGCCGTAGACTATCTTGAACTTGCCGTCGCCGCCTACACCCTGCGATTTGCCCCCGCGCGCGATTTCGGAAACGCCGAGCCGCTTGGCCGATTCTTTGGAGATGACCGTAAATCCCGATCCCGTGTCTATCACGAAGTTCGCGTCCCGCCCGTTGATCTTCACCTCTATGTAGGGTCGGCGGTCGCTTCCGAGGCGGAAAGGCACATCGGCCTTTTTGGCCCCGCTGAGTTCATGTATCTGTATGCCGGCCAATCGGCGATAGAATCTGATCAGACCTTCTATCAATTCGCGCCGGTCGTGATCCTTTTTAGGAGCGATTCTCAGGAATCGCTCATAAGCTTCGGCGGCATCGGTGAACATCTCTATGCGCGAGGAGGCGCGGGCGTAAATGAGCAGGTAATCGGGTTCGTTGGAATCGAGTTGATGCGCGCGCATGGCCTTCTGGCGGGACTCCTTGCTGCGGCCCTCATAATAATCGATCTCGGCAGCCGCCCCGAAGACCATCGCTTCTTTGGGGTCGAGTTTGTTGGCTTCGACCAGTTTCTGCACGGCGGCCCCGACGAACCCTGACCGCAAAATCGACATGGCCACGAGCGCGTGCGCGCGCGCATTGTTCGGGTCTATGGCGATCACTTCGCTCGCTCGATCATAGCATAGGCGATAATCATTATCTTTCAGATAAGCGAGGGCGGCCCCTAATCGGGCCTGTGTATCCTTATCGTCGAGGTCGAGCGCCTTGTTATAGAGCTTTGCCGCTTTTTCATATTCGCCGTCGCGAATGGCCTTCCTTGCATCGCGGTGCAACTTCTCGCTGGCTTTCTTATCATTCTTGAAAAGGACCGCTTTCGACGGAGCGGCCGTCACAGGCAGCAAGAGCGCGATCGAGAGTAGTATGGCCGCTGCCAGGCGAAAGGCCTCGCTGGCGAGCAATCGAGTTCGGCAGGTGTTGGGCCTTGTCTCTCCGGCGCGCGACTCCGACACAAGAAAGAAATCTTTATCAAGAAAGAAATCTTTATGTCGAGCGAGGGCGGACGGTCTCAAGCGGAGAATTGGAACTGCTTTACTCTGTGACATAGCTCTTTCGATACGTTTGACCATCATTTCAGTATCTCCCCGGCCTTTGTGTACCACAAGAGCAAATCGAGTTCGTCGAAATCTATCTCCACGGACTCGGCAAACAGCTTCATCTTTTCTTCCAGCGAGGCATACTTCTTCTTCGTAGATGGCGGTTTGGGGCTTTCGATCACGCCGAACTCGGCGAGACGGGCCAGTATGTGCTTGTCGAGTATCCCGTAGCCGCGATAACCGATGTTGCGCAGGAAGTGGCTCGCCTCTTTATAACTGAGTCCCCGCACTTCCCTGTTGGCTGCGAAAAAGTCGCGCCGCGCGTCAGCGGTCTCGAAGCCGTCGAGCAATTCTCGCACCCGTAGGCCGCATTCCCGCCGCAGATACTCGCGCGTTTGATAGACATAAGCGCCGCGCGCTTCGGGCCATCTGTGCGTCCGGCGGAGAGCGCGTTGAAGGTCTTCCATGGAACCGGTCAACAACACAGGCCGTGCTCTCTCGACCGAGCGCAATCCCATGCGCGCGCTCGCCCCTGCGGTGTAAATACAAAAAGTAAGCTCTTCAAAGAGCCTCTCATCGGAAGCCGAGCGACCGACTTCCTCGAATTCGGACAGTCGGGCCAGTATTTCAGGGCGCTTCTCCTTGTGGATTTGCTTTAGCTCTTCGACTCTCAAGGCGGCCGCCCTTTCGGACTATCGGCATTCTCAAAGATTCTAAGACCGCAGGCATTCAATGTCAACGAAGTGTTCTTTACATTTTTGAAGTCGTGAAAAATTCTCGTGAAAAGTTGTAAAAAGTTGTTAAACCCGGCTTTCACTTCGAGACATTGGCGCGGCACGGCCTCTCTCAGACAATTCGGTCGCAACGAGCACCAGTAAGTATGCGTCGAAGAATATATTCGCGATCAGCGGACCGAATCGACTCTGACGAACCCCCTCCCGGAGGAATCTAACATGCTTGCGAAATGTAGAATATTTGCTATGATTAAAGCTCATTTCTGCTTCGATTTATGGAGTGTCACATGAAACCATCTCCTAGCTACCCCATCGTTGCACTCAATCGCTTCATTGAGGCTACCCGTGACTCTGGCTACAAAAATACCTCTGCTGCCGTTGCGGAGTTAATTGACAATTCATTTGAAGCTGAGGCGTCCGTCGTCGAAATTTTTATTAATGAATTGAGTATCGATGCCAGACGCGAACTCCAAGTGATAGTAAGCGACAACGGACATGGCATGACGCCATCGGTGCTGCGGCTTGCGTTGCAGTTTGGCGGTAGCACACGCTTTAACTCACGCTTGGGTGTCGGACGTTATGGCATGGGATTGCCGAACAGTTCGTTGAGCCAAGGGCGGCGCGTTGATGTGTACAGTTGGACGCAGCCTGGTGTTGTGTGGTGGACCCATTTGGATGTTGATGAAATCGCAACAGGAGCCATTCAGAACGTGCCGAAGCCAGTTCGTGCGCGCCTCAAAACAGTTGACTGCATAAGTGAGTCACCGCATGGCACCGTCGTTGTATGGTCAAAATGTGATCGCCTCAACCACAAAAAGGTGAAGACACTGACAGCAAAGTTGCACGCTGAACTTGGCAAAACCTTTCGCAAACAAATCTACAGCGGAAAGACAATCAAGATTAACGGTGAAACTGTCCAACCTATTGATCCTCTCTTCCTCCACAAAGGAGCCAATCTACTGGGCGCGACGCAGTATGGTCCAACGCTCAAGTACGAAGTGAAAGTACCAGGCTGTGGCAGTAAAGCGCGCACAGCTTCAGTGTCAATAACGTTTTCTGAACTTCCAATCGAGCAATGGCATAACCTCTCAAATGACGAGAAAAGATCGTATAACATCTCTAAAGGTGCTGGTGTATCGGTGGTGCGTGGCAATAGAGAGATTGATTATGGCTGATTCTTTATGGGTGCCAAGAGGAAGGAGAACTATGATGATTGGTGGCGCTGCGAGGTTCAATTTGACGCTGACCTGGATGAACTTTTTGGCGTCACTCACACAAAGCAAGGTATTCATCCGACTGAAGAGATTCTGAGTATTCTTGCTCCTGATATGGAACGCATCGCTCACGAAATACACAGCCGTGTGAGGGGTCGTTTTCTGAAACTCAAGCGAAACGAGGTCATTTCCCCCGCGCAATCTTTAGCAGCAAGTAGAGATTATCTCCTCGAACCACCCTTAAAAGAGTTGGTAAAGGGAAATAGTGCTTCCAAATACGGAATAGCTAATAGTCCTAAAGTTAATTTGAAGCGATGGCTTCCGGGGTTGACTTACAGAATCGAACATAAAGCCATCCGCGAGGTCAGCTTTTTTATTCCCCTGGTTCTTAACAAAGAGGTCGTGCTCATCTTGAATGAGGAGCATCCTTTCTACCAGCAAGTTTACAAACCAGCAGTAGAAGCGACTTCGGTGACGAAAGGCTTTAGACTATCGCTTGAACTTATGTTATTTGCGGCGGCACGCGCTGAGTACAGCGCGCTAGACGGGATGCAAAAGGGATGGGCGATCAAGTACAGGGAATCTTGGAGCAACGTTTTGGCAGCCTTCCTGGGCTGATGCAATCAATGCTCTATAACCATTTCACCTATGTAGTACAACAGCGTCAGGCTTAAGGACCAGCTTACAGATAACCATGAGCGACGAAAGAGATTGGGTTGTACTTAAACCTGAACTGAATGGCTTCAGCCGACAGTTCGTGAGCTTTTGCAAGCGAGTTGAAATTGAAAACCAGGAACTCGATGAGCAACTACGCAATCAAGCTTTGAGTAGCTTGCGCCATGAAGTATCGCTCCAAAGCGCTAATGCTCCGCTCTCCGATGACTGGATAAAGCTGCAATTAGCCAAGAATGTGATACTTGATCTCGCCTGTCAGAGTTGGCAATTAAAGATTGAGGGCCGTAGCGTTCACGTACATAGTCCCGTGCTAT